>VERK01000157.1 GCA_018882725.1 Actinomycetota bacterium
TGAAGGTCGAGTTGGGCAAGCCGATCGCGATGGACGAGGGTTTGCGGTTCGCTATTCGTGAGGGTGGGCGTACGGTTGGTGCCGGCCGCGTCACCAAGATCATCAAGTGAGTCGGTGACACCATGGCCCAAATCATCCGAATCCGCCTGAAGGCGTTCGATCACGAGATCATCGATCAGTCGACGCGCAAGATCGTCGAGACGGTCGCTCGTACGAATGCCACCGTGCGCGGACCCGTCCCGTTGCCGACCGACAAGCACCGCTACACGGTCATCCGCGGACCGCACATCGACAAGGACTCTCGCGAGCACTTCGAGATGCGTATCCACAAGCGCCTCATCGACATCGTCGACCCGAAGCAGCAGACCATCGACAGCCTCCAGCGCATCGACCTGCCGGCCGGTGTCGAGGTCGAGATCAAGGTGCAGAACGGCTGACGCCAAACGCACCGACCTGAGTTTTCCCGAGGCCCGCCGGAAACGGCGGGCCTCGGTCGTTCTTCACTTACCAACTTCTCACCGTTTCTGATTCCCCTCGGCCCATCGCGGGCGGTAGACATTTTTCGATGGAACCTTTCGAGCAGTTGCCTCCGCCCCCGGCGCCCGCTCCCACCCCGGTGCGCCCGCGTCCTCGTTGGCGCCTGGGCCTGATCTTGTTTCTCGTGGCGACGATCCTCGGTGGATTCGCCGGCGCGCAAATCGCTACCGAGCGCAACGACGAGTCCGATTCGGTCGACGTTGCGCCAGAGTTCGAATCCGATTCGTCGAGTGATGGCGAGGCGCCGTCGTCCGACGTCGACGCCGAACCGTCCGATCAGCCGGTGCAGACCGCACCTCCGGGTGATGACGCGGAAGGTTCTCTCGATGTCGGCTCGATCGTCGATCGCATCGGCCCGAGCGTGGTCACGATCGACGCGACGAGTGATTCGGAATTCGGGTCCGGGCGGTCCACGGGAACCGGTGTCGTCATCACGTCCGACGGCGAGATCCTCACCAACGCTCACGTGGTCGATGGCGCCACGGAAGTGAGTGTGCTGTTCGCCGATTCCATCGATCCGATTCCGGCGGTGGTGCTGGCGCGCGATCCGGGCAACGACCTCGCGTTGCTGAAGGTCGACGAGACCGGCTTGAAGCCGGCCGTTTTCGCCGATCCGTCGACGATCGATGTGGGTGACGAAGTTGTTGCGGTCGGATTCGCTTTGGCTCTCGACGGTGGGCCTACGGTCACACGCGGCATCGTGTCGGCTCTCAATCGCACCATTGCCAACGAAGATGGTGCACTCGACGGTCTGATTCAGACCGATGCGGCGATTTCGTCGGGTAACTCGGGTGGACCGCTTCTCAATTCGCGGGGCGAGATCATCGGTATCAACACGGCGGTGTTCACGAGTTCGATGGGCACGGCGGCCAACAACGTGGGTTTCGCGATCTCGGTGGGCGAGGCACTCCCGGTCATCGAGGCGTTGCGCGAGCAGGCCGGTGGAGCCGATCGTGTGGAGGGGTACCTCGGTGTGGGTCTCGAGCCGCGTGTGGACGGTGGGCGCGGTGCGCTCATCGCCGAAGTGGCCCCCGATTCACCGGCCGAACGAGCCGGTCTCGAAGTGGGAGATGTGGTGGTGGCGGCCGACGGTACGCCGATCGACGGCCTGCCAGCCTTCATCGCGGCGATTCGCGACAAGTCACCGGGAGATTCGATCGATCTCGAAGTACTGCGGGGTGGGTCGAGATTGACCCTGACTGCGGTGCTGATCGAACGCCCCCAAGGCTGACACCGTTGTTCTGGTGAGGATTCTTCACCGCATGGGTGAAGAATCCTCACCAGAAACACGAGGGCTAGGGTTCGGACATGAGTGACTCGCCGTTCCTCGACGCCCATCTGGGTGGCCGTCGTCCCTTCGGACTGAACTACTGGCCGCTTCCCGAAGACGACCCGGGCGTCGACATTCCGCGCGAATCCATTCGACTCGTCTCACCCGATGGCGCACTTGTTCGGGGCATTCTCTGGACGCCGCCCGGTGGGAAGAAGTGGAAGACCGCAGTCATCTTGTCGCATCCGCGCGGCGATTTCTCCGTGCACTACGCGTGTCCGTTGCTGGCCGCCGCCGGTTACGCGGTACTCGGATTCGGCACGCGCTACATGAACAACGACACCGATTGCCTACACGAGTCGTGCACGATCGACGTCGAGACCGTGTACAACGAGATGAAGAGACGGGGCGCCGAAGCGGTGGTGCTTCTCGGCAACTCGGGTGGTGGTTCGCTCATGGCGCTCGCCCACGCCGAGCGCGGAATCGGCGACGGGTGGGTGGGCATGGCCGCACATCCGGGTGAAGGTGTGTTCATGCTTCAGGTGATCGATCCGAGTGTGGCTGTCGAAGACGACCCGTTCTCGACCGTTCCCGAGCTCGACATGTACAACCCCGACAACGGTTGGCGTCCGTGGCCCGAACCGTGCGTGTACGACAAGGAGTGGCTGGCGCGCTATCGCGCCGCGCAAGTGGAACGAGTCGCGCGGATCGATGCGGTCGCCAAGGCGAGCATCGCCGAATCGACCGACGCACTCGGGCGCCTCCGGGGTGTCGACGCCCACGCGGATCCGAAGCAATGGCGCGAGCTGCGTCGTCGCGGTGTGTTCACGAAGTACCTCACGATTTATCGCACGCTCGCCGACCCGGCCTACCTCGATCTGTCGATCGACCCCGACGAACGTCCGATGGGTTCGCTCTTTGCGTTCCCCGATCCGTTCGATGCGAACTACGGACGTGGTGGACTCGCGCGCACCATGACCGCACGTGGATGGCTGAGCACGTGGAGCGGTTTGTCGAGTCACGCCAAGTTGGCCGACACGATGCCCAAGGTGAAAGTGCCGACGATCCTCATCCATCCGACCGCCGACACGGAGATCCGGGTGTGGCAGGCCAAGGAGATCGTCGACAACAGTGGTGCCGCCGACAAGACGTACGTGGAGATGAAAGGTGCGCCGCACTACCTGGAGGGTCACCGGCGGGAGGCACTCGGTCACGTGGCCGAGTGGTTGGCCAAGCGCTTCCCCTAACCGGTGTTCTGGTTCGGATTCTTCACCGTAAAGGTGAAGAATCCGAACCAGAATCGCCGTCAGTGTCACGATCGCGCACACAGATGGCGCATGGACATCTCTCTGTTGCGCTCGTGTGCCGAGTCTCAACATGGCGTGATCTCGCGCACCCAGGCTCACGCCCTCGGGATCACCGATCGCGTCTGGTACCGGCTACAGCAATCTGGAGTGTTGCGACCCAGCCACAAGGGAATCGCAATTCTCGTGGGTTATCCGGAGACGCGACTACAGCGAATGATGGCGGCCGTCCTGTCGATCGGCGACCATGCGATCGTGTCGCACCGGTCAGCCGGGGAAATCTGGGGAGTGTGGAATGCGGAGGACGACGATCCGATCGACGTGATCGTTGGAAAGCGTCGAGGACGTCCAAGCCTGACCGGAGTGATCACCCATCTTCCGCGAGACCTCGATGAGTTGGCCCCACTTCGTCGCAACGATGTGCGGGTCACCGGCCCGGCGCGCACGCTCATCGACATCGCCGGTGTGAATCCCGGAGCAACTCGGTTCGTGATCGAGCGGATGTTGATGGCGGGGCTGATTACGCGTCGCCGGATCGCGGCCACGGTTGCTCGACACTCGAAGCAGGGCCGAGCCGGTATCGGACCATTGCGCGAAGTTCTGGTCTCGTGGCCGTACGAAGAACAGGCATCCGAATCGGTACTCGAGTATCACTTGCAGAGAATCCTCGGCAACACAGCGCTGCCACCGTTCGAGACTCAGATCGAAGTGGGTCCGTATCGCCTCGACTTCGGATGGTCGAAGTGGAAGGTCGGGTTGGAGGCCGACGGGTGGGGCAAGTTCGGGAGCCGCGACGACTTCGAACGGTTGTCGCGACGCGACAACTTCCTCCAGTCGCGTGGTTGGTCGGTGGCTCACCTCACGTGGCGAGACATCGTTCGTCGACCGGAGTACGTGTACGCCACGGCCGAGGGTCTCTTGGAAGCACGGGGTTGGACGCGGCACCTACACCCACCCCGCTGGTGAGCCGAGCGTGGTTCTGGTGAGGTTTCTTCACCGTCACGGTGAAGAAACCTCACCAGAACACCGGTTGGAGGTGGGTCAGGGGAGTCGGAGGATGCGGGCGGTGTCCGCGGACGTTGCGACTCCGCGACCCGAACGCCGAGCCAGGTCGGCTACCTCGGCCACCAACTCGTCATTGCGGGGGGTCCGACCGGCGGCGTCGGCAAAGTCCTCCAACCCCACCCGAACGTGACCGCCACGCTCGATCGCCATCGTGGCCAGACCCGACCCAACCACGTCGCCACCCAGCACCGCCACCGCCCAGGCCAGTCCGGTGCCGGCCAGCATTGAGATGTACTGCTCGAGCGAGTCCCGGGTCGGAGGCAGGCCGAAGTCGGGGCTCAGGTAGAACTTCACGAGCGACCCGGGCGGGAGCCCCCGGCGGGCGTGTTCGGCCAGGACCGCCTCCACGTACGCGGGGGTGAAGCAGGCGATCGAAGCGCCCAGCCCCAGCTCACGACACGAATCCCACTTGTAGGCCACGTCGGACGGGCTGAATCCGTAGACGTACGACCCCAGGGTCACCGATCCGGGGTCGACCAGGCCCATCCGTAGCCGCCCGAGCCCGGCCTCGGGCATCCGTGACGCGAGAACCCGGTGGTGATCCCAGCGCTCGCCGATGGTCGACCCCAGGAAGTTGGCCGTGGGGTACACCAGAACCTCGGGGTGAACTGACAAAAGCCCAGCGTAAGCGGTTAATCCGAGGTTCCCCATGGCCTCGGGTCCGCCCCCGGCGGCCCGGATCGCCCGGAGGTCGTCGTGCTGGTGGACGATGGTCGCCCCGGCCTCCACACAGGCGACCCCGGACGCGGCGATCTGCTCGGGGCTGACCGGCACATGGGGCTGTGAGGCCGGCCGCGTCGCCCCGTTCAGCGCCACCTCGATGATCACCGGATCCACCGCGCCAGTCTGGCCACGTTCCGCGCCAACGCCGGCGGTCGTACCCGAGGTTTTGGTGAGGAAAATTGACCCTGGAGGTGAAAAATCCTCACCAGATCAACATGGGTGGCCAGGTTGGGGAGCCCCCTGACCAGCGGTAGCGTTCGCAACTCGTGTCTGACGGGCATCCAGCCCGACAGCAAGAACTGATGTCCGTGTGAGCCCGCTCGTCGGGGACCACATGGCAACAACCGAACTTGGTGCTC
>VERK01000158.1 GCA_018882725.1 Actinomycetota bacterium
GTTCCAGTTCCAGCCACTGTGGCAAGAGATCTGCCGCACCGATCCGGAACTGTTCGACTGACTCGTCAGCGGTCCTCGTCGTCGCCTCGGGCCGCATCCGTCGGCCCGGTCGGCTCGTTCATGGCCTCGGCTCCCCCCGAGGCTCTCTTCGTCCTCAGTGCAACGGCGCAGTACATCGGCGCGACGATCGCGGTCAATCTGTTCGACGAGGTCGATCCGGCCAGTGTCGCCTGGTTGCGCGTGATCGGAGCATCAGTCGCCTTGATGTTGGTGTCGGCATCGAGCCTTCGACACCGTTTCACGAAGGCCGAGTGGGTCGCACTGGCCGTGTTCGGAATCGCAACGTCGTTGATGAACACGTTCTTCTACTTGGCCATCGAGCGCATCCCGCTCGGCAAGTCGGTGACGATCGAGTTCATCGGACCGATCCTCGTGGCGGCGTTTCGTACTCGGACCCAACGCAACGCGGTTGCGTTGGCAGTCGCCGTGATCGGCGTGATCGTTCTGTCGGGAGTGGAGATCGGCGGCGAACCGCTCGGCATCTTGTTCACACTGTTGGCGTCGGCCATGTGGGCCACCTACATCGTGGTGGGCTCGCGCGTCGCGCAACAGAGTCACGGCGTGGCCGGGCTCGGCGTCGGCCTCGCGATCGGGGCGTTGGCGATCGCGCCGATCGGAGCGCCCGGGAGCGGCGAGGTCTGGACATCGCCGCGCCTTCTCGTTCTGTGCCTACTCGTCGGATTGTTGTCGAGTGCGATCGGCTACGGAATCGACCAAGCGGTGTTGCGCCGCATTCCGATCAGACGGTTCAGCGTGTTGTTGGCCCTGCTACCGGTGACGGCGGCGGTGGTGGGATTCATCGCACTCGATCAACGGCCGACCCTCATCGATCTCGTGGGTATGGCGCTGGTGTTGACCGGCGTGGTGATCCAAGAACGCGACGAGCTGCCGACCGACGACTGAGCGCCTGACCGGAGCGAGGTCAGTGCGAGAGCCAGGGGGCGCAGAGGCCGTCGAGCTCGCGAACTTCGATGCGATCGCGGTTCTCCCACGTCACCGAATTAGTCGGATCGGGACGCAAGTTGAACACTCGGAACGACATCTCGGTCGTGTCGACGGCGAGGATGCGTCCGATCAACGGCTCACCCAGACCGAGCAGCACCTTGATGGCCTCGAGCGCCTGAATCGATCCGACGATTCCCGGCAGCACACCGAGCACACCGGCTTCGGCACACGACGGCGCGAGTTCGGCCGGCGGCGGCTCGGGAACCATGTCGCGATACGTCGGACCCAACTTCGGATGGAACACCGACACCATGCCCTCGAACCGGAAGATCGAGCCGTGCACCACCGGGATGCCGAGCTTCACGCTCGCGTCGTTGAGGAGATAGCGCGACGGGAAGTTGTCGGCGCCGTCGACGATCACGTCGTAGCCGGTGATGATGTCGATGATGTTCTCGGCCGACAAGCGGGTGTCGTAGCACACCACGTTCACATCGGGATTGAGCGCAGTAAGAGTCTTCTTGGCCGAATCGACCTTGCGATCGCCCACGCGATCGATGTTGTGCAAGATCTGACGCTGCAAGTTGCTGGCGTCCACTTCGTCCATGTCGACGATGCCGATCGTGCCGACACCAGCCGCGGCCAAGTACAGCGCTGCCGGTGAGCCGAGTCCGCCCGCGCCGAGCAGAAGAACCTTCGAGCCCAACAACTTGGCCTGACCCTCCACCCCGACTTCGGGCAGGAGCAGATGCCGCTTGTAACGATTCGACTGCTCGGGGGTGAGCGACGCCGGTGCCTTCCAGAGGCGACCCTCGTCCTTCCACTTGCCGAAGCCACCGGCCATCGACAACACATTGGTGTAACCGAGTTCGCCGAGTGTCTTGGCGGCGAACGCACTGCGCACTCCACCCGCGCAATACACGATCACGGGTGCGTTCTTGTCGGTGAGTCGACCTTCCACTTGTGCTTCGAGATGTCCGCGCGGAATGTGCAGCGCACCGATCAAGGCACCTTCGGCATGTTCGTCGGGTTCGCGCACGTCGAGAACGGCGACGCCGCCCACCGCGATACGCGCTTCGGCACTCGCGGTGTCGATTTCGGTGATGGACGCCTTGGCGGCGGCCAGGAGGTCGCGGAATGTGGCCATGCGTCGACCCTATCGTCAATCCCTACCGAATTGGTCGGGATTGAAACCCGTGGGTCCGAGCGTGGCTCAGGCGCCGAGGAGGGCCGGGAGCATCTCGGCGATCGGGCCGATCACCAGCGCGTGTGCGAATCGGTCCATCGACGTCGGCTCGCCGTTCAGGATCACGACCCGGGCCCCGGCCTGCCGGGCCCGCGGCACGGTGTTGTTGACGGGTCCCACCGACAGAGTCGACCCGACGGCGAGAAACAGGTCGCAGTCCTCGGCCGCCGCCATGGCGGCACCGATCACCTCGGGCACGAGCGGCTCACCGAACAAGATCGTCGAACTCTTCAGGACGCCACCACACAACACACAGGCCGGATCGTCCTCACCATCGACCACGCGCTGAATCGACTCGCCCATCGGACGGCGGTCGCCGCAGTCCCAGCACACCGTGTCGCGCCACGACCCGTGCACTTCGATCACGCGTTCGCGCGGATGGCCCGCATCGAGATGCAGACCGTCGACGTTCTGCGTGATGATCGCGCGCAACTTGCCGCTCTCCTCGAGTGACAAGAGAGCGTGGTGACCCGCGTTCGGTTGCGGTCGCTCACGCCCCAAGTTGCGCACGCGGTTCTGCCAGGCGACCCGACGTACTTCTGGGTCGCCGAGATAGTGCTCGATCGTCGCAGCCTTCTCGGCAGCGGGATTCTTGGTCCAGAGTCCGTTCGGCCCGCGAAAGTCAGGGATTCCGGAATCGGTGGAAATGCCCGCACCGGTGAGGACCGTGATGCGCCGCGCCTCGGCGATCCACGACGCAACCGTTGCGACATCGGGATCGTTGGCCGACGAGATCGTGAACACGGCGCCATTCTGCCCGCCGGCGTCCGCCTCGGCACGATCGTCGCCGTCCACACTCGCGCGCTTCCCCACCGTCATCGCACGACTCGGAGAACCATGACGACCTTCCGCACCAAGCACCTCCTCGATCACGACCCGCACACGTTGCACATCGTTCGCTGGGACGACCCGGTGGTCGAACGCCTCGGACACGATGCACTCGGCGATTACGTCGAGACCTTCTGGCTCGGCACGCTCGGCCCCACCGCCACCTGGTTGTTGCGTCGCTTCGCCGTCGCTTTGTCCGAGCACCCCGAAGGTTGCACGATCGATCTTCCGTCCACCGCCGGCGCCCTCGGACTCGGTTGGGAGGACGGTCGCGCCAATCCGTTCGTCCGGTCACTCGAACGCTTGCTGATGTTCGGTCTCGCCCAGGCGAACGGCGACCGCCTCGAGGTGCGCACCATCGTTCCGCCGTTGGCGTTCAAGCAGATCGCTCGCTTGCCCGAGCACCTGCGCTACGAACACGAAGCCTGGATGAACGGATCTCGTCAAGAGGGTGTGGCCGTGGCCGCGTGCGGCTACGAGCCGGCGTTGTCTACTTCGCCGGCCGCGATGTCGGTCGGCTGAAGTCGAGCGCCAAGTTGGTGAGGAGTCGAGTTCCGTAACCGGTCGCACCCCGGCTGAGCCAACCGTCGTCACCGTCCACGTTCATCGGCCCGGCGATGTCGAGGTGCGCCCACGGCACGTCGCCGGTGAATTCGTTGAGGAACAGCGCCGCGGTGATGGCTCCGCCGTACGGCCCACCCACGTTCTTCATATCGGCCACGTTCGAATCGAGCAGACGCCGATACGAACGCTCGAGCGGCAACTGCCAAATGGGTTCGTCGGCCTCCTTGGCCGCCGACACCACCTGGTCGATGAAGCCCTGATGCGAACCGAGCACACCGGCGATCTTCGGCCCGAGTGCGGCCATGCACGCGCCCGTGAGCGTGGCGATGTCGACGATGGCGTCGGGCTTCTGCTCGACCGCCAACGACAATCCGTCGGCCAGCACCAATCGCCCTTCGGCGTCGGTGTTGTGGATCTCCGACGTCTTGCCGTTGCGGAATTTCAGAACGTCACCCATCGCCATCGCACTTCCCGACGGGCGATTGTCGGTGCACATCAGATAGCCGGTGACCTTGGTACGGCATCCGAGCGCCTTCAACGCACTCATCGACGCGAGCACGGCGGCCGCTCCACTCATGTCCATCTTCATGTTGGCGTGCATGGGGTCGGACGGCTTGAGGCTGATGCCACCCGAGTCGTACGTGATGCCCTTGCCCACCATCACGAGGTGACCCCGCGCGTTGCGCGGCGTGTATGTGAGGCGCACCATGCGGGGCGGTTCGGTTGAACCACGGTTCACGCCGAGCAAACCGCCCAGCCCCATCACTTCGAGCTTGTCCTTGTCGAACACTTCGACATCGAGACCCGATGCCTTGGCCACGGCCACCGCGCGGTCGGCGAGCATGCGCGCCGTGAGATGGGCCGGTGGCGTGTTGGCGAGATCGCGGGCGAGAACCACCGCACCCGCCGTCGTTCGGCCACGCGCCACGCCCGCATCGGCGGCGCGGGCCTTGGCGGCGGTGGTGACGAGCGAGAGTTCGCTAGTGACCGAGACCGGTGACGACTTCAGTTCCTGGAATCGGTAACTCGCCATCACGAAACCTTCAGTGGCCGCCTGCGCGGCAACGCGAGCGTCGAGACGCACCGCATCCACGATCGCGAGCGCCACATGCTTTCGCTTCGCCGTCACACGGGCACAGGCCGCGGCGGCGTTGCGCACGTCAGCGGCAGTCGCCTTGCGCGGGTCGCCGATGCCGATGGCCACCACCACACCGCGGGTCGTCGGCACCACGAGGGTCTGGCCCACGTTGCCGTCGAACCCGTTCTCCTTGAGTGCGGCGCGACTCAGGCCGAGGCCGCGCGGAACCGCACCCGTGCTGCCGACGGCGAAGGCCTGTGCATCAGCCGAGCGAGGTGCGGAGCGGGAAGTGGAGACGTTCGGTGCCGGATTCGATGTCATGAACGAATCATGACACGCGGCGTACCGGAAGGCTCTGGCCCTCCTGCCAACGCGCCATGGTCCACAACAGATCGGACAGGCGGTTGAGATACGGCACGACCTGTGAGGGCGACGGTGCCGCCGAGATCGAGTGCCGCTCGGCGCGCCGAACGACGGTGCGCGCGATGTCGAGCCACGCCGACACCGTGTTGCCGCCCGGCACCACGAATTCGGTGGGC
>VERK01000159.1 GCA_018882725.1 Actinomycetota bacterium
ACCAATAGACGCACCACCACAAACGACGACACGAAAGAGGGGGCGATGTCGGGAACAGCAGGCAGCCGCGGTGTATCGCGCTACGTCTGGCTCGGCCCGTTGGTCGGATTCCTCACGTATGTGACCGGCCTGATGGCCGAGGAAGTTTTCGATCCCGTGACGTCCTGGTTGCGCGGTCAATCCACCGGTGTCGTCTCGGCCGTGGTGAGTGCGATCGGAGCGTTCGTCATCTGGCTCCTCGTTCGTCGCGAGAAGCAGCGGCGTCGCCGCATCGAATCCATTCGCGCGCGCGTCGCAGCCGAAAGTTCGGCGTCGTGACCAACAAACCGCTCATTCGCGCTCTCCACGGCGCGGCCAAGATCCATCAGGCGCGCGCACCGCACGACACGGTTCACTTCCGACTGCACTACCCGGCCGAGTACACCGGCGCCGATGCCGAACGACTGTCGGGACTGTTGCCTGCAGTAACCGACCAGGCGCCGTGGCCGCTCGCGATCATCATGCCGGGCATCAACGTCGGTTCCGATCAGTACCGCTGGCTTGCCGTGTCACTGGCGAACGAGGGAATCGCCTCGATCACCTTCGACTTCGTCGACGAGCTCATGCCGGGCAACCTCGCGTTGTCACCCGGCCTCGACATCACCGCGGTCGCTCCCGACACCTACGGCACCCGCCCCAGCGCCACGGCCATCGCTCCCCTGCTCGGCGCCCTCCATCGCCTAGAACGCGAGGGACCCATCAACGGCCTGATCGACGCCAGTCGCTTCGTTCTCATCGGACACTCGGCCGGCGGCACCGTCGCGCTCGAGAATGCGAAGCGCGAATGGTTCCCCGGATTGCGCGGAGTCATCACGTACGGCGCCCACACCATGCCGGCCCTCATGCTCGGTCATCCCAAAGACACCGTGCTTCCGGTTCTCGACGACGTCCCCGTCCTGCTCATCTCCGGATCCGATGACGGCGTGATCCGCCAGAGCGCCGATCGGTACAAAGGCGGCGCCGATCACGATCCGGTCAAGGCCACGTTCGATCGCGCAGTGTCTTCGCACGTGCTCAGCCGGTACGTGGTCATCGACGGTGGTTCGCACATGGTGATGGGACACCCGGGCGACACCACGACGGCACGCGGTTTCCTCGATGCCGATCCCACTCCCGAGTCGCAAGCCCTCGACGGCGAAGTGCGATGCCTGATCGCCGGACTCACGATCGCATTCGCCAAGGCCGCGCTGTCGAAAGACCCGCGTCGCATGGATACCAAACCTCTCGAAGCATTCGCCAAGAACCCCCGCGTGAGCGAGTGGGGACGCAAGTGATTCGAACCACTCGCCTCGTCGTCGGCATCGCTCTGCTCGGACTGGTCGTCGGCGCCTGCGGTCCCAAGCGAACCGAACTCGCTCGCGAGGCCGCGCGGGCCAGTACCGCGATCGAGTCGGCGAGCGCATCGGGCGGCGATGCAACGGATGATCTCTCCGGGCCCGGTGTCACCGACACCACCGTGAAGATCGGCTTCATCATCGTCGACCAGACACAGTTGAAGAAGTTGCTGCGCTTCGACTCACCTGACGTAGGCGACGTGAAGGGTCAGATCGAGGCCCTGGTCGCCGACGCCAACTCGCGCGGCGGAATCGGCGGCCGGACCATCGAGCCGGTGATCGTCGTGTTCGATGCACTTCTGGACAGTCCCGACACCGAAGAGAAGCTGTGCCGCACGTTCACCGAAGACGATCCCGTGTTCGCGGTGGTCCTGTACGGCCAGGTGCAGTCGAACGCGCGGCCGTGCTACGCCAATCGTCAGACGCTCATGATCGACCAGACATTCTTCCCGGTCGATCAGAAGACTCTCGAGGAGTTCTCGCCGTATCTCTGGCAGCCGATCATGCCCGAGTACGGGAAGTTGCTGCGCGGTCTCGCCATCGCTCTGTCCGACAACCAGTTCTTCGCCGATGGCGCCAAACTCGGCATCGTCGGCATCGACAGTCCCGAGAACCGCCGGGTGGTCGAGGAAGATCTCGCCCCCACTCTCGTGTCGCTCGGCGTCGAACCCACCGACATTCAATGGATCGACCCGACGTCGGGCGCCACGCTGCAGGCCGGCCAAGATCAAGCGGTTCTCGAATTCAAGGATCAGGGAATCGATCGCGTCATCGTGGTCGGCGGTTCTCGACTACTCGCCTTCCTCGTCACCACCGCCATCCCGCAGGAATACTTCCCTCGTTACGCCATCACATCGTTCGACAACCCCGACTTCATCAAGCGCGAGATGCCAATGGCCCTCGACGGCTCCATCGGCATCTCCATTCAGCCGGCGTTCGACATCGCCGACTCCGAGTACCCGCGCCCCGGCAACGCGTCCGAACAACGTTGCATCGACGTCCTCGCCGCGGCCGGTCACACCTTCGCCGAACGCGCCAACATGCGCGAAGCCCTCGTGTACTGCGATGCGGTGGCCCTGCTCGAACAAGCCGGGCGAGGCCTGAACGGACGCGCTCTCACCGCGGCTGCTTTGGCCGAGCAATTCACCGCGCTCGGATCGTCGTGGTTGAGCGCGTCGAACTACGCGTCGGCGTTCACCCCTGGTTCGTTCGACGGAGTGGCTGGCTTCCGCGCGACCATCTGGGACTCCAACTGTCTGTGCTTCACGCTCACCAAGGAAACGGTGAACTTCCCGTCATGACGAAGACCTCGTGGTACCGCGATCCGGCTCAGTGGTGCGATCTGCTCGCCATCGCCGGCGCCGCGGTTCCTCTCCCCCTCGTACTCACGCGCGTCGACGTGGTCGCCTTCGACGCCGACCGTTCGATTCGTCCGTTCCTCGCCCTCATCGCTGTCGCGCTCGTGATCGGTGTCGGTGTCGCGAACGCGGTGGCCGCATCGCGCTCGCGGCGCGTCGTCGCGCTCGCGGCGGGTGCACTGGCGGTCGGGTTCGTCGACATCGGCGAACCCGGATGGGTCACGCTCGGAGTTCTCGCACTCATCGCCTTGTCGTCGGCCACAGTTCTCGCGCATGCAGTGGCCATCGAACGCGCACAATCACAGCGCTTCGTCGGTTCGGCCTTGTCGGTCGGTGCCGCCGCGGTCGGTGTGGCCGGTGCGTTGGCCTACGGGACCTGGTCGCCGGTCGTCGACTGGGGTGTGGTCACCGCGGTCGGCGGCGTCGCACTCATCGTCGCCGGTGCACTTGGCTGGAGTCAGCCCGATTCGATCGCGACCTCGTCCACCTACGATCCTCGCCTGGTCGCTCGCGAAGCCGCCGGCACACCGGTCACCGAGGTGATCAAGCGTCCGATCGGGCTCGTGGCCTTCCTCGCCGTCGGCCTGTGGCCCCTCGCGGCGACCCAGATCCAGACCGACTCGGTCGTGGGTCCGCGCTACCCGCTACTCACTCTCGTGGGTGGCGCACTCGGTGCGTTGGTCATCGGCGGTCTCGGACATCTCATCGACTCGCGTCGTTCCGACACCACCAGTCGCCTCGTGCAGACGTTGCACGCCACCGTCGCCATCGGCGCGCTGGCCGCGCTGGCTGGCATCACGTCGCACACCCTCGTCGGTGCCGCCACCGGATGGGGTATCGCGATCGCGTGTCTGGGTGCAGCCATCGTGTTCGCCAGCGGAATCGTGTCGTGCGATCCCGAACCGATCGGTCGCGCCGTCGCTGTTGGTCGAGTGATCGGCCGTGCGTTGCTCGGCGGCGCACTCGGTCTCGTCGCTTCCAGCATCGCCGAACCGCGCCATCACACGTGGTGGCTCACAATCGCATCAGTCATCGTCCTCCACCAATCGATTCGACGTCTGCGTCGCCTCGCGGTCGTCGACCTCGAACCCGTAGCCGAGCCGGTGGTGAGCGCCGTTGGTTCGACCCGCTCGCGCGACAAGGCCCTGCTCGACGTCCGCCGGCTCGATTCCGGCTACGGCGCACTGCAAGTTCTCTTCTCAGTCGACTTCGCGGTGGCTCCTGGCGAAGTGGTTGCTCTCCTCGGACCGAACGGTGCCGGCAAAACCACTCTCCTACGCACGATCGCTGGACTCCACCCAACGTGGTCCGGACGTGTGCAGTACGGCGGCGTCGATCTGGCCGGACTCGACGCGGCCGGACGTGCGGGTACCGGACTCATGCTCATCAGTCCCGAGGCCGCCATCGCCCGACCGCTCACGGTCGACGACAACTTGCGCCTGTTCGCCAACACGCTCTCGGTCACCGAGATGAGAGCCGCTCGTGAGCGCGCCTTCGAGACCTTCCCCAAGCTCAAAGAACGTCTGCGGCAATCGGCCGGAACCCTTTCGGGTGGCGAACGCCAGATGCTCGCGCTGTCGCGCGCCGTGATGTTGCGTCCGCGCTTGTTGCTCATCGACGAACTCACGCTTGGGCTCTCCCCCGCCGCGATCGCCGATCTCGGACCGGCCATCCGCCGGCTCAACGACGAAGGAGTCGCCATGGTGATCGTCGAGCAGTCGACCGCGATGGCCTTGTCGTTGGCGCAGCGCGCCGTGTGCATCGAACGCGGCGCGATCGTGGCCGATTTCCCGGCCGATGAGTTGCGCGCCCAGCCCGATCTCATCCGCGCCATCCATCTCGACGGCATGAGTTCGGTTCTGAGCAACAAGGCGGCATCATGATGTGGGCCGTCACCCTGGGTGACTTCGACATCACCACGGGTGGTGTCGCTCTCGGTCTGTTCACCGGCAGCACGTACGCGTTACTCGCCGCCGGCCTGGTTCTGGTGTACCGCTCGTCAGGCGTCATCAACTTCGCCCACTCGTCCATCGGCCTCCTCGGCGCCGCGTTCATGTCGCTGGCCGTTCAGCAGTACGGCATTCCGTACTGGTTGGCTTTCGCCGTCGGCGTGTTGGTATCGGCTGGTGCCGGCGCGGCCACCGAAGTCGTGGTGGTCAAACCGCTCTCGTCGTCACCCAAAGTCATTCCGATGGTGGCGATGCTCGGCCTTTCCACGTTCTTCGTCGTGCTGTCGCTCGCGCTCAACCCCGATGGCCTGAGCGGTGAAGCGTTTCCCCAACCGGCCGGTATGCCCACCGGATCGATCGGTTCTCTTCTCATCACCAAGCCGTACGCGGCGCAAGGAATCGTCGCACCGCTCCTTCTTCTCGGACTCGGTGTCTTCTTGTGGTTGTCGAAGACTGGTCTGGCCATTCGCGGCGCCGCCGCCAATCCCGATGTCGCGTCAATGAGCGGAGTTCCACCGCGCACGATGATGGTGTGGTCGTGGGCCCTGGCTGGTGC
>VERK01000345.1 GCA_018882725.1 Actinomycetota bacterium
CCGTACGCGTTGCGACGAACCGTGGCGTCGATGGCCGAGAAGGAGATCTGGTCGTCGCGTCCGTCGAGGATGTTCGTCGACAACAGAATCATGCCGGCACACGTGCCGAACACGGCGAGACCCGAGTCGATCGCCTCGGCGAGCGGGCGGGCCAAACCGGATGACACGAGCAAATTGCTCATCGTCGTGCTTTCGCCACCAGGCAACACCAGACCGTCGAGGTCGGTCAGATGTTCGGCGCGACGAACCTCGACGACATGGGCGCCGAGAGCGACGAACTTCTCAGCGTGGGCCGCGAACGCGCCCTGGAGAGCCAGGACACCGATGCGAACCATGGCCTGGGGGCCTCGTCACCAGCCGCGCTCCGCGTAACGCTGGTTGATCTCGTCCATGCCGATGCCGGTCATGGGCGCTCCCAAACCGCGGCTGACCTTGGCGAGGATGTCGGGATTGTCGAAGTGTGTGGTGGCTTCGACGATGGCCTTGGCGCGTACCGCCGGAGTCTCGCTCTTGAAGATGCCCGAACCGACGAACACCGCCTCGGCCCCGAGCTGCATCGCCAATGCGGCATCAGCCGGCGTGGCCAGGCCGCCCGCGCAGAAGAGCGGAACCGGCAACTTGCCGGTTTGCGCGATTTCCTGAACGAGGGGCAACGGAGCCTGCAACTTCTTCGCCCAGTCGAACAACTCGGCTGAATCGGCGGTTCCGATCTTGCGGATGTCTCCGAGAATCGAGCGAAGATGGCGAACGGCTTCCACCACGTTGCCCGTTCCGGCCTCGCCCTTGGAGCGAATCATGGCTGCACCTTCGGCGATACGGCGCAACGCCTCTCCGAGATTGGTGGCGCCGCACACGAACGGGACGGCGAACTTGTACTTGTCGATGTGATGCGCTTCGTCGGCCGGAGTGAGAACTTCACTCTCGTCGACGAAGTCGACACCGAGGGACTGAAGGATCTGCGCTTCGACGAAGTGGCCGATACGTGCCTTGGCCATCACCGGAATCGACACGGCCTTCTTGATGCCTTCGATCATTTCGGGATCGCTCATTCGCGCGACGCCGCCGTCCTTGCGGATGTCGGCTGGAACACGTTCGAGTGCCATGACCGCGCAGGCGCCCGCGTCCTCGGCGATCTTGGCTTGCTCGGGGGTGACGACGTCCATGATGACGCCGCCCTTCAGCATTTCGGCGAGACCGCGCTTGACCGGGAACGAACCGGTGACCGGAGACGATGACATACCGTC
>VERK01000160.1 GCA_018882725.1 Actinomycetota bacterium
GTATCACACCGGTCCGCTCACGGGCATGCGTCTCTTGGTGTGCGGTGTGCCCATGGTGATCTTGGCCAAGTTCGACGCCGAAAAGACTCTGCAAGCGATTCACGACCACAAGACCGAATCATCGGTCATGGTGCCCACGCATTTCGTTCGCCTGCTGGCACTGCCGGACGAGGTGAAGAAGAAGTACGACGTGTCGTCGATGAAGCTGGCGGCGCACACGGGTGCGTCCTGTCCGGTCGACGTGAAGCGCGCGATGATCGAGTGGTGGGGTCCGGTGTTCACCGACGCCTACGGCGCCACCGAAGTGGGCACCACCTGTCAGATCACCAGCGTGGAGTGGCTCGAACACCCCGGATCGGTTGGTCGCCCCATCCCGCCGTTCTCGGTGCTGGTCCTCGACGACGACGGCAACGAGGTGCCGGCCAACACCGAAGGCCGCTTGTTCTTCAAGGACGCGACCGGCCGCGGTGTGGTGTATCCGAACGATCCGGAGAAGACCAAGCAGGCCAACATCGCGCCGGGCGTGTTCACTCTCGGCGAGATCGGCTACGTGGACGCCGATGGCTACGTGTACATCACCGATCGGTTCAGCGACATGGTCGTGTCGGGTGGGGTGAACATCTATCCGGCCGAGGCCGAGCAGGTGCTGGTGCAACATCCGGCCGTGCTCGACGTCGCGTGCATCGGTGTGCCGCATCCGGAAATGGGTGAAGAACTCAAGGCCCTCGTGATGTTGCGTGATCCGGCGTCGCCGCCCGACCCGACCGAGATCATCGGGTTCTGCCGCGAGCGACTGAGTCATTACAAGTGTCCGCGCACCGTCGAGTTCGTCGACGATCTCGGGCGCAACACGATGGGCAAGATCAACAAGCGCAAGTTGCGCGCGCCGTACTGGGAGAAGTGATGTCCGAACCCGTTCTGCTCGTCGACGATCCGGCTCCGAAGGTGCGCCGGTTCACTCTCAATCGACCCGAGAAGCGCAATGCGCTCAACGACGCGTTGCGAGGGGCGCTCTTCGACGCGCTGCGCGCCGGCGACAAGGACAAGAACGTCTCGGTGATGATCATTCGCGGGGGTGGTCCGTGCTTCTCGGCCGGCTACGACTTGGGTTCGGCCAACAGCGACGTGGAGCGTGCTATTTCGCGGGCCGATGGCTGGTGGTCGCGTCACGTGGTCAACAACTGGTTCGAGATGTGGGACATGACCACGCCGATCATCGGCCAGGTGCACGGCTACTGCTTGGCCGGCGGCACCGAACTCGCGACCGCCTGCGACCTCGTCTACGTGGCCGAAGACGCCCAGATCGGGTACCCACCGGTTCGCCTCATGTCGCCGCCCGACATGCAATGGCAGACCTGGATGATGGGGTTGCGTCGCGGAATGGAGGCTCTGCTCACCGGGGACTCGATGTCGGGTACCGAGGCCGTCACCAACGGGTTCGCCAACCGGGCCTTCCCACTGGCCGACCTGGACGCCGCCGTGGTGGCGGTCGCTGAACGAGTGGCCAAGATTCCGCCCGACTTGCTGGCGCTCAACAAGAGGGCCGCCCACCGGGCCATGGAGGCCATGGGGATCCGGACCGGAATCCGGGCCACCGCCGAGATCCAGGCTCTGGGATTCCACCAGAAATCGTCGATGGACTACATGCAGTCGTTCGCGACCAAGGGGGTCACGGCCGCCCTGAGCCAGCGCGACGCCGCCTTTGGCGACTACCGAGAGTCGGGCGCCTGATCATCCTGTGACCGCCGCCATGAACCTGTGACCTCGGTTTCTGATCGGGCGATTAGTTCGTGTAAACAAGTCATTCGAATCCGGTTACCACCCGGCAACCGGTCGTCCATCCAGGGGGATAATCACGTGAGAAAGAGAAGTACTGCTCTTGTCGCGGGCATCGCCGTTCTCGGCTTGTTCGCGGCGGCCTGTAGTGAAGATGACGGCGGCTCGGCCCCGGCCACGGAAGCCCCGGCGGCGACCGAGGCTCCGGCTGGTTCGGAAGCTCCGTCCACTGAGGCTCCGGCTGGCGAACTGCCCGTGTTGCAGTCGTCGATCGACACCGGCCTCGCCTATACCGGCGGTCCCGGTGGTGTCGCTTCGGGCGATCCGATCAAGATCGGTTACGTCAACCAGGAAGGCGGCACGCCCGCGTTCCCGGAGGCCTCGGTCGGTGTTGACACCGGCGTGTGGTTCATCAACAACTTCCTCGGTGGAGTCGGCGGTCGTCCGATCGAGCTCGTCAAGTGCTTCGTGACCAAGGAAGAAGATGGTCAGAAGTGCGCCCAGGAGATGCTGGCCGACGATTCGGTGCAGGCCGTCCTGGTGGGCGCGATGTTCAACGGTAACGCTCCGTTGCTCGACACCCTGAAGGACAAGAAGCCCGTCTTCCTGCCCAACCCGGTCACCACGCCCGAGTTCCTCGCGACCGACGCCTACGCGTTCACGCCCGGTTCGCCCGGCGTGATCCAGGGTCTCTCGGTCTTCGCGGCCAAGTACGTGCCCGAGATCGAAGGCAAGGAAGTCAAGAAGGTCGCCGTCGTGTACAACGACAACCCGGCCGGCACCGTGGCGTTCACCGCGCTCACCAAGCCGATCCTCGAGTCGCTCGGCGTGGAAGTCACCGGTGTTCCGGTGGCCGACACTGCGGGCGCGACCGAAATGGCGACCGCCATCCAGTCGTCGGGTGCCGACACCGCTGACGTGTTCTACCCGCTCGTGACCATCCAGGGTTGCATCGGTATCTACGACGCGCTCAAGACCCTCGAGATCGAGACCACGGTCGTCACCACTGGTCTGTGCTTCGGTATCCCGATGCAGGATCACCTGAAGGCGGCCGGTGAAGCCGGCAAGTTGCCTGACGGCTGGTACTTCGGTGGCTATGGCTTCTCGTACGAGATCCCCGGCAATCCCGAGAACGACGCGTACATCGACGCGGCCCTCGCGTGGGCCAAGGAGACCGGCGTGGAGAACCCCGAGTACACCGGCTTCGGTGGACCGACCTTCGGTTCGCTCATCACTCTCGTGAAGTTCATGAACGAAGGTTCGATGGACTCGGCCGCGATCCGTGCAGCCGCCAAGGCTTTCACTGGTCCGATGTGGGCCGGTGTGGGTGACTTCAAGTGCGGTGGCAACCCCACCTTCCCGTCGCTCTGTGGTTTCTCGATCGGTATCCAGCAGCAGCAGGGCACCGAGTACGTCTCCATTGCCGACGGTTACAACGGCAAGGCGATCAACCCGATCGCCGAACTGGCCGGCTGATCTCCGATCAGTCGTCACTAGTCAGTAAATCGCGTCGAGGGTGCGGGGAGAGATCCCCGCACCCTCCCGCATGGACCTCTCGGTCCGCAGGTTGGGGTTTCGCTCGTGGGAGCGTTCAGGGGGAGTGACATGGAGCAATCGCTCAAGGCCTTCGTGAAGAAGCAGAAGGTCGTCGTCGGCATCGTGGCCGTGATCGCGGTCTTCGCGATCCTGTACGCGTGGGATGCGCGTCAGTTGGCGCCGATGTTCTCGAACATCGGAACCGGTGCTCTCATCGCCGCCGTGGGCCTGGGCGTGGTGCTCACGTTCCGCGGGTCGGGTGTCGTGAACTTCGCCAATGGCGTGATCACCGTGTTCGTCGCGTACTGGTATTACGGCCTCAAGGTCGAGGGCAAGTTCTACGTTCCGCCGTTGCCCAACCCGCTCGTTCTCATCGAAATCCCGGTCAACTGGTTCCGCGACGAGGGCAAGTACCTCGACCTGCCGAACTGGCCGACCACCATCGATCTTCCCGGCGATCGCATGACCACCGTGTCGTCGATGCTCATCGCTCTCGTCGTGGCCGTTCTGCTCGGCCTCTTCTTGCACTTCGTCATCTTCAAGCCACTACGTAACGCGCCGGTGCTGGCCAAGGTCGTCACCACGGTCGGCCTCTTCGTAGTGCTGCAAGAATTCATGCGCATCCGCTTCGGCGAACTAGCCAAGACTGGCGTCCCCTTCCCTCTGCCGAAGGGCAAGTTCGATCTTCCGGGTGAACTCGGCATCGTGCCGAAGAACCAGTTGTTCCTCGTCGTCGTCGTGACGATCATCGCCGTTGGTCTGTGGGCGCTGTTCAAGTACACCCGGTTCGGTCTGGCCACCCGTGCCGCCGCCGAGAACGAGAAGGGTGCCATCGTGTTGGGCTTCTCGCCCGACTTCCTGGCTGGTGCCAACTGGGTGTTGTCCACGCTCATCGCTGGCCTGCTCGGCATCCTGGCGTCGCCCATCACCAACCTCGACACCATCACTCTTCCCCTCCTCATCGTGCCGGCCCTCGGTGCGGCGTTGTTGGCCAACTTCACGTCGTTCGGTATGACGGTGGCCGCTGGTGTGGGCATCGCCATGTTGCAGGGGTGGGTGCAGTACCAGGGTGCACAGACCTGGTTCCCCAAGGGCGTGCTGCCCACGGCCGGTCTCACTCAGGCGTTGCCGTTCTTCGTGATCGTGGTGGCCATGTTCCTGCGCGGCAAGTCGTTGCCGGTCCGCGGTGCCGTGTCCACCGGCAAGATGCCGTTCGCGGCCGCTCCGAAGAACGTGATTCCTCTCACCATCGGAGCATCCGTCGTCGTTCTCGCTCTCTTGTTCGGTTGGAACTACGACTGGCGTCAGTCGACCATCAACACGTTGGTGGCTATCGTCATCGCGCTGTCGTTGGTGGTGCTGGTGGGCTTCGTCGGTCAGATCTCGCTGGCCCAGATGGCCATCGCCGGTACCGCCGGATTCTTCATGTCGAAGTACTTCGAGGATCTGCCGTTCCCGATCGCACCGATCATCGGGGCATTCGTGGCCGCCATCTTCGGAGCGATCGTGTCGATCCCGGCCCTCCGACTGCGAGGTGTCAACTTGGCGGTCATCACGTTGTCGGCTGCTGTGGCCATCGAACAGTTGATCTTCAAGAACAAGACGTTCGCCGGTGAGCTCGGGGCTCTGCCGGTGAAGCCGCCCGAGATCGGCGGCAAGGATTTCGGTCCCAACAACACGTTGCTCAAGGTGGCCGGGTTGAAGGGTCGCGACGACATTCCGCCCAACGCCTGGTTCGGCGTCGTGTGTCTCGTGTTCGTGATCATTCTCTGCTTGATGGTCGTGAACGTGCGTCGGTCGAACACCGGTCGCCAGTTCTTGGCCGTGCGCTCCAACGAGCGTGCCGCCGCCGCGGCTGGTATCGACGTGGCCCGCA
>VERK01000161.1 GCA_018882725.1 Actinomycetota bacterium
AGCACAAACCGCCGAAGTCGATCTCGGTGAAGCAGCCGCCGTTGTTGCACAGATACAGCGCTCCGTCGGGGCCGATGGCGGCGCCGTTGGGGCCGCCGGCGATCTCGGCCACGGTCTCCTTGCGGCCATCGGGCCACACGCGCGTGATGCGCGGGCCGAACATCTCGACGAGAACGACGCTGCCGTCCTTCATGGCGATCGGACCTTCGGGGAACTTGAGGCCCGCGGTGACTTCGGTGAACGACGGTGCAGTGGTCATGGCGAGATCATGCCACGACCGAGTGCCGGCCCGTCAGCCCTGGGCTTCGAGCTCCTCGACGGTCATGAGGACCTCGCGCGCCTTGCTCCCGGTGCTCGGACCCACGACACCACGCTCTTCGAGGAGGTCCATGATGCGACCAGCGCGGGCGAAGCCGACCTTGAGTTTGCGCTGAAGCATCGAGGTCGACCCGAGTTGTGAGCGAACCACCAGTTCGATGGCCTGACGCAACAGGGCTTCGTCGTCGTCATCGCCGCCACCGTACGAGTCGGTGATGGCCGAACCAGCCGGGCTGCCCGTCGACGGCTCGTCGCCTTCGACACCCTTCACATACTCCACCTCGGGGGCCTGCTTGCGCCAGTGGGCCACGACCTTGCGCACTTCGTCCTCGGTGACCCAGCAACCCTGAATACGTTGCGCGACCGAGGTGTTGCCCGGCAGTAGCAACATGTCACCGCGACCCACGAGTTTCTCGGCGCCGATCTGGTCGAGAATCACGCGACTGTCCATCTGGCTCGACACCGCGAACGCCATACGGGCCGGGATGTTGGCCTTGATCACGCCGGTGATCACATTGACCGACGGGCGCTGCGTGGCGACGATGAGATGGATGCCGACCGCTCGAGCCTTCTGCGCGATACGCGTGATGCTCTCCTCGACGTCACGCGCCGCGACCATCATGAGGTCGTTCAACTCGTCGACCACGACGACGATGTACTTCATGCGTTCGAGCACGCGATCGGACCCGGGCGTCGGAGTGATCTCGCCGCGATCGAAGGCCGCGTTGTAGCCCGTGATGTCGCGGTAACCCATTTCGTACAGGATGTCGTAGCGCTTTTCCATCTCGCGCACGGCCCACGACAGCGCGTTGGCCGCCTTGCGCGGGTTGTTGACCGGCTGGGTGAGCAGATGGGGAAGACGCGCGTATTGGCCCATCTCCACCTGCTTGGGGTCGACGAGGATGAGCTTCACCTGATCGGGCGTGGTGCGCATGAGCAACGACGTGATGATGCAGTTGATACCGCTCGACTTGCCGGCACCAGTGGCACCGGCAATGAGCAAGTGCGGCGTGGTGGAGAGGTTCAAGAAAACCGAGCGGCCCGAGATGTCCTTGCCGATGGCCACGTCGAGCGGATGACTGGCCGCCTTGGCTTCAGCCGATGACATGAGATCGCCCAACGCGACGAGTTGGCGCGACGAGTTGGGCACTTCGATACCGATGGCCGAGCGACCCGGAATCGGGGCGAGTATGCGCACGTCGACCGCGGCCAACGAGTAGGCGATGTCCTTTTGCAGGCTGGTGACACGGGCGACCTTCACACCCGGCCCGAGTTCGAGTTCGTATCGCGTGACGGTGGGGCCCACGGTGCGGCCGACCAACTTCACTTCCACGCCGTGCGACGACAACGACTCTTCGAGGATGCGACCACGGCGGTCGATCTCGGCTTCGTCGATCGACTGCGCACCCGTGCGCACGAGGAACGACGACGGTGGCAACTCCCAGTCGCCGCGCGGCTGGGCCACTTTCACGTCGAGTTCGCCCTGCTTCACCGGAATCGACGGGTCGATGGGCGGCAACGCCGGCTTGCGCACACGTTTGGCTGCCGGAACCGGCGTCGGATCGCGTTCGTCGTCGTCTTCTTCGACGTCGTCGTCTTCGCCGTGATCGTCGTCGACTGGAGCCGGAATGAGCGGCGCGAAACCGGGTTCGATCACCGCTCCGGACGCGGTGGAGCCGACCGCATCGTCCTCGCGATCGGAACGCAGCGAGCCGAGATCGTCGGCGGCGGCCCGCACACCCGCGCGCAGCCGCGCGAGGAGACGTCCGATGATGTCGCGCACACTTCCGTACGCCCCGACGATCGACAACGTGGTGATGAGCAGTGCTCCACCCAAGCCGACGGCCACCAGAACGAGAGTCGCGCCGATCGTGCCGAGCAACGAGTCGAGGGTTTGGCCGAACAGTGCACCGATCCAACCGCCGGCCCGCGACAACTCGTCGAGACCGGTGTAACCATCAGGGCCGCGGAAGACGTGTAGAAGTCCGAGGGCGGCGATGCCGACACCACCCCAGCCGAGTGCGAACTTCGTTCCGCTCGGCGTGGAATCGCCGCGCAACAGAGCAACCCCGATCGCGGCCGCCACGAACGGCAACAGGTAACGACCCCAGCCCATGACGGCACCGAGAGCATCGTCGGCTCCACGACCCACTGGTCCGGCCAACTTGAAGTACACCGCGAGCGCAATCAGCAAGCCGACGGCGAAGGCGGCGATGGCACCCAACTCGTTCTCGCGCCCCGAAATGGCGGTGCGTACGTCTCCCGAACTGCGCCTGGGACGGGGTGTGCTCGAGGTGGGGCTGTCGGACGATGGGGCGCGACCAGGAGCTTTCCCGGACCGAGACGAGGCTTTACCAGCACTCTGTTTCTTCGCAGCCACACCCGAACGCTACCAACGGGGTGCGTCGCGCCCCGGGAATGTCAGGCTTCCATCACCACCGGCACGATCATCGGACGACGCTTGGTGCGCTCGTTCACGAATCGACCAGCCGCTCGTCGCACATCTCGTTCGAGTCCTTCGGGGTCGCGAACACCTTCGGCGAGTGCCTTCTCCACGGCCGCTGCCACGGTGTCGCACGCTTCGTCGAGAAGATCTTCGGCTTCCGGTGCGTACACCCAACCACGCGTGATGATTTCCGGACCGGTGAGCACCTTGCCACTCTCGATGTCGACGGTCACCACGACCACAACCACACCTTCTTCGGCGAGCACACGTCGATCGCGGAGCACACCGTGGCTCACATCACCCACGATGCCGTCGACGTAGAGATAGCCAGCCGGAACACGTCCGGCCAGATTCAAGCCGTCGTCGGACAATTCGATCACGTCGCCGTCTTCGCACATCAGAACGTTCGAGCGTGGAACACCCATGAGTTCACCCAGACGCGCGTTGGCCACCAGATGTCGGTACTCGCCGTGCACCGGAACGAACCACTCGGGCTTGACGATCGAGTAATAGGTCTTGAGTTCGTCGGCCTGCGCGTGACCGGTGGCGTGCACGTCGACCAGTCCGGAGTGCACCACGTCGGCGCCGGCCCGCAAGAGTCCGTCGATCACCCGCGTGACGTTGAATTCGTTGCCCGGGATCGCGTGGCTCGACAGGATCACGGTGTCCTGGTCGCCGACCTTGAGCCATTTGTTGTCGCCCCGAGCCAACAACGACAGCGCCGACATGGGTTCGCCCTGGCTGCCGGTGGAGATCACGCACACCCGCCCCGGCGGGTAGTCGTCGATCTGTTCGATGTCGATCAACGACTCGTCGGGAACCTTCAGCACACCGAGATCGCGCGCCATTCTGACGTTCTTCTGCATCGAGCGGCCGAGCGTGGCCACTTTGCGATCGGTCTCGACCGCCGCGTCGATGATCTGCTGAACCCGGTGAATGTGGCTGGCGAACGATGCCGTGATGATGCGACGGTCGCGATGTTCGTGAAACAGCGCGCGCAACACCGCACCGATGGTCTTCTCACTCGGTGCGTAACCGCGCTCTTCGGCGTTGGTGGAATCGCACATCAGCAAACGAACACCCGGTCCGGCCGCGATGGCGCCGATGCGGGCCAGATCGGTGCGGCGACCATCGACCGGCGTGAGATCGAGTTTGAAGTCGCCCGAATGCAGGATGACGCCCTGCGGAGTGTGCACCGCCACCGCGAACGCGTGGGGCACCGAGTGGGTGACCGGGATGAACTCGACGTCGAACGGACCGATGTGGCGTCGTTCGTTGTCGACCACGGTCACGAGTTCGGTGGCTCCGAGCAGCCCCGCCTCTTCGATTCGTCCGCGGGCCAGTCCGAGCGTGACGGCCGAACCGAACACCGGGAACGACACGTCGCGCAAGAGGAACTGCAACCCACCCACGTGATCTTCGTGACCATGGGTGGCGACACATCCGACGATCCGGTCGGCGTTCTCGCGCAGCCACGTGAAGTCGGGCAGGACCAAGTCGATGCCGTGCATGTCGGCATCGGGGAACATCAGGCCGCAGTCGATCAACAAGATGCGGTCGTCTTGTTCGATGGCCATGCAGTTCCGGCCGATCTCCCCCAACCCTCCGAGGAAGACGACGCGGACCGGTGCCGGCATCAGGCCGCCTTGTTTCGACGGGCCTCGAGGTTGGCCCAGACCTTCTTGGCCCGCTCGAGCACGAAGTCGGCCGGCGGTCCCATGGGCAGACGACACTGCCCGACCGGCACACCGAGATGATTCATCATCACCTTGGACGGAATCGGATTGGGCGAATCGTCGCCGGTCTCGTACGAGAAGCTCTCGAGCAGTGCTTGATTGACGGCGCGCGCACCGACAACGTCACCGGCGGCCCAGGCCCGGAACATCTCTTGGTGTTCGGGCGCCGACCAATGCGTGGCCACACCGATCACACCGACCGCGCCCACCGACAACAGCGGCAGCGTGAGACCGTCGTCGCCGCTGTACACCTCGAAAGACGACGGCGCCTGGGCGATCACATTGGCAGTTTCACCGGGATTGCCAGCGGCATCCTTGAGGGCGAGAACGTTGGGGACTTCGCGCGCGAGACCGAGCAACGTGCTCGTGGCGATCTTGCGGCCCGTGCGAACCGGAATGTCGTAGACCACCACCGGCAGGTTGGTGGCGCCGGCCACGGCCCGGATGTGCGCATCGATACCCGACTGAGGAGGCCGGTTGTAATACGGAGCGACCACGAGAACACCCGCGGCACCCAACTTGGTGGCTTCCTTGGTCATGTGAATCGAGTGCAACGTGTCGTTGGTGCCCGATCCGGCGATCACCGGAATGGTCACCGCCTCGATGACGGCGGCGAACAGTGACAATCGTTCGTCGTCGGTGAGCACCGGGGCCTCACCCGTGG
>VERK01000346.1 GCA_018882725.1 Actinomycetota bacterium
GCCTTCGTTGGCGAGCGCGCTCGCGAGTGACGACGCGTTCACCACGATCTGCTTCGCATACTCCTTGAACGACGGCGCCATCGCCTCGCGGAACGCGATGGCCTTACCGGCGATCACGTGCTCGAGCGGACCGCCCTGCCAACCCGGGAACACCGACTTGTCGATGGCGGCCTGGTGCACGGCCTTGCTGAGAATGCAACCGCCGCGCGGACCGCGCAGCGTCTTGTGCGTGGTGAACGTGACGACATCGGCGTACGGCACCGGATTGGGGTACACGCCACCGGCGATGAGACCCGCGAGGTGCGCCGCGTCGTAGAGGAAGTACGCGCCCACTTCGTCGGCGATGATCTTGAACGGCTCCGGATCGATACGACGCGGATAGCTCGTGGTGCCGGTGACGATGAGGCGCGGACGATGTTCGTGCGCGAGATCGCGCACTTGCTCCATGTCGATGCGCTCGTCACCCGGCTTCACCTTGTACGGAATGAAGTTGTAGAGCATGCCGCTCGCGTTGACCGGCGAGCCGTGCGTGAGGTGTCCGCCGTGATCGAGGCTGAGGCCGAGCACCGTGTCGCCCTGTTTGATGAGCGCTTGGTACGCGCACATGTTGGCGTTGGCGCCCGAGTGCGGCTGAACGTTCGCATGCTCGGCACCAAAGAGTTTCTTGACGCGATCGATCGCGATGGCCTCGATGGAGTCGACGATCTGGTTGCCGCCGTAGTAGCGCTTGCCCGGGTATCCCTCGGAGTACTTGTTGGTGAGCACGCTGCCGGTGGCGCGCATGACCGCGGGCGAGGTGAAGTTCTCGCTGGCGATCAACTGCAAGCCAGTGGTCTGGCGCGTGAACTCGTCGGCGATGAGCCGTTCGACTTCGAGATCGGGATCGTTGTCGGAGGGAAAGGGCATGGCGTCCTTCTGCTCAGAACTCGTTTTCGAGTTCAGTCAACTGTGCCACTCGGCGAGCGTGTCGACCGCCTTCGAACGGTGTGGCGAGGAAGGTTGTGACGATTTCCTCAGCCAGGCCCACGCCCACCACGCGCGCGCCGATGGAGAGAACGTTGGCGTCGTTGTGAGAACGGGCCATGCGCGCGGTGTAGAGGCAATTGCACAAGGCCGCGCGCACGCCACGAACCTTGTTGGCGGCCAACTGCTCGCCCTGACCGCTACCACCGAGCACGATGCCGAAGTCGGCCTTGCCATCGCGGACGGTGCGGCCCACGCCGGCAC
>VERK01000347.1 GCA_018882725.1 Actinomycetota bacterium
GTACCCGATCGCACACCAGTAGGGCTCGTCAGTACGAAAATCGATTCGCTCGAGCCCTGATCGTTCCAGCATCCCACGAATCTCGCTGCGAGTGAACCGCTTCTCGAGTCGTGTCCCGAATCGATCGAGCGCGTCGGTGCGCATCGTGTAGAACGACGCCTCGCGGTAGATCGACAGTGGAAGTGACGACACGTTTCGGCCGCGAGAGCTGACCACCTTCGCGAGCCGGGCCATAGGCCAGTACACCAGGCCAGCGATGACGGTGGTCACGGCTCGGCGAATCGGGAAGGGAAGTCGACAGATTGCGCGACGTCCGAGATCCGAAATCGACCAAAGAAGCCTGAACCATCGCGGACGGTTGTCGAATCGGTAGTAGAGGTAGACCAAGAAGGCTCCACCAGGCTTGATCTTCTTGACGCACGAGGCGATTCCGGCCTCGGTGTCGGGGATGTGGTGGAGAACTCCGAGCGAGTACACGAGATCGGCCGACCCGTCGGGTATCGGGAGCTCGTCGACGGCGGCATGGTGAAAGTGGCAATTGGATCTCTCGGCGAGATTTCGTTGTGCAACATCCAGGGCGGCGGCAGCCGGGTCGACGAGGTGCAACGTCCCCACCTGGGGCGCGACGAAACGGGCCCACCGGCCTGAACCGCAGCCCACGTCGACCGCAACAGAAGTCGATGGCAGGGATGTGAGGTCGATCAGCGAGAAGTACTTGTCGAAGATCGCTCGCGCTTCGTCGATGTCGAGTTCACTTTGGTCGTACGCCGACCATTCCTCGCCGAAGCCTGCGACCGTGCGAGGGTCGACGTTGGCTTTCGACGGTTGTCGCATCACCACGAGTCGACTGTACTTCGCCGGTGTCGAACCCGTTGACTCTCTGGTTCCTATGCTTTGAGCGCATGGCCACCGGCTCCGACGCACTCACACTGAAGGTGCTCTTCGTCATTGGTCGACTCGGTCAGGGTGGCTCCGAACGGCAGATGATTCTCCTGGCACGAGGTCTGCGTGCGAAGGGTCACGACGCGCGGATCCTCTGTCTTCACGGACCAGGCGTGCTCGATGACGAGGCTCGTCGTCAGGGGGTACCTGTAGTCCTGGCGGGGAGTAATCGCCGATCGTTCTTCCGCTCGACATGGAGGTATCTCAGATACGTGCATTCCTTCGAGCCGAACGTGATCCACCCGTACTTGCCCGAACCCAACGGGCGAGTGATGGCG
>VERK01000162.1 GCA_018882725.1 Actinomycetota bacterium
ATCCTGGTGTAGTGCTCGATCGCCGCGCCGAGGTCGCCCACGTTCAAGGCCAATTGCACACGTGCCATGTCGCTTCCTCCTGGGCTTTCAGCATAGGAGTCCTCGTCCGGTGCCGCGTCGGGCCGTGGGTGAACTTTGAGTAACAGCTCCCTCGTGGCGTCGCATAACCTTTCGCCCAGGGGGTTGCCATGACGTACGGGAGCGAGCGAGTCGACTCGGAGCCGGTCAAGAGTTGGATCACCGACTGGGACTGGCTCGACGACGGCTGGGGCGAGAACGCCATCGACATCTGGAACGACGTGCGCGAGCAGTGCCCGGTGGCCAGCACCGAGCGGTACGGCCGCGCGTTCATGCCGGTCACGATGGAAGCCGTTCGCCAGATCGCGAACGACACCGACAATTTCTCGTCGGCGTGGGTCGCGGTCGCGCGTCCCGATGCGCCGCGTCATCCGGCTCCGCCGATCACGAGCGATCCGCCCGATCATCACGGTCATCGTCGCCTCATTCTTCCCGCGTTCAACCCCAAGGCAGTCGCCGCGATCGAACCGGCTCTGCGTTCGTTCTGCCGCAAGCTCATCGCCGACATCGGATCGTCGCCCACTGCCGATGCGGCCGAGCAGTACAGCCAACACATCCCTGTGCACGGCATCTGCATCATCACCGGGTTGCCCGAAGAAGACGCCGACTTGTTCCGCGATTGGATCTATCGCAGCTTCCAGTTGGCGCCCAAGGACAACACCGTGCGGGCACAGGTGGCCACCGAGATGACGCAGTACATCGACGTGCTGTTGAAAGATCGCCTGAAGAATCCGAAGGACGACTTGCTCACCGTGGTGGCCAACGCCGAGATCGATGGTCAGGACGTCGACTGGATGGTGAAGATCGGCTACATCCGCCTACAGATCGTGGCGGGCATCGACACAACGTGGAGTGCGATCGGCTCGGGCCTGTGGCACTTCGCCCAGCACCACGATCAGGTGCAGCGTCTGATCGCTGTGCCGAACGAACACGACTTGTGGTCGGAAGCCACCGAGGAAGTGCTTCGGTACTACGCACCGGTCACGATGGCGCGCAAGGTGTTGAACGATGTCGAGGTGTCAGGTTGCCCGATGCACGCCGGCGATCAAACGCTGGTGACGTTCCCGGCCGCCAATCACGACCCCAACGAGTTCGAGCGCGCCGACGAGTTCATTCTCGATCGCAAGAACAACCGACACGTCGCGTTCGGATTGGGCATTCACCGGTGCGCGGGTTCGAACCTGGCGCGGCTGGAGATGATCGTGGCGTTCCAGGAATGGTTGCGCGCGTTCCCGAACTACTCGCTCGATCCGAGCAAGAAGGTGACGTGGGCGAACGGACAGGTCCGCGGCCCCCGCATCCTCCCCGTCCTCACCAACCCCTAACTATTGGGTGCGAAACCCCGGCAAATGTGCCGGTCTGGTTCCCCAACTAGCTGTTCTTGGCGATGAAGCGGACTCCTCCGATCGTGACGCCGTCACCGCCGCACGGCAGTCCACGCTCGGTTGCCCGACGGATGACTTCGGCGACGTCCCGCACGTCGATCTCCACCGCGTCGAGGCCCTCGCCCCTCGGACCCGCGGGAGTGAACCTCACGCAGAAGTCGACGGGACGGATCTTGTGCATTCCACAGTTGCGACCAATGGTGACGGGCAGATCCATGAGTCGGCCCCATCGAGCCGACACCTCCTCCGGGTCGACACAGCCCACATCGGCCTGACCGAGCGATAGCGACAACGACGTGTCGACCGCATCACGCCACGCGGGGCCGGCCGGATGCCACGCGTCGGGCGGATCTTGTTGATCGATCTCCACGAACGTTCCACCGGTATCGGCCGGATGTAACTGCATGTCGGTGTAACCCGGTGCGCTGTAGTCGGCCACGATGCGGATCCTCATCTCGTCGACGCGACGACGATGCGCGGTGAAGTCGTCAGTTTGGAAGATGAGCATGTAGCCGCCGTCGCCAGCGCGTTTGTTGAGATAACGCTCGGCGGTGGTGCCGGTGGTGATGGGCGCGACCACTTCGAGGAACTGATCACCCACGGGGATCACGGCGTTGTGGAGTCCGAGAGTGTGGATGTGCGGATCGTTGAACCCCACGCGCAGGCCGAACACCGCGCACAGGTGATCAACCACGGTGTCACGCTCGCGAGCCACCAAGCAGATCTGGCGCAGACGCATCACCCGCCCAGTATGACCGAGCTCGACCGACCCGCGGCGACCTACGCTCTCGGCATGTCGAATCCGCAGCCGATGATCCCCGAGCAGATCGCCAACATCACCACCGACTGGCTCAACGAAGCCCTCGGACCCAATCCGAGGGTGGGCCGCATCAGCTCGTTCACCGCCGAACGCCTGGGCGAGGGCGTGGGCATCCTCGGTGAACTCGCACGACTGCATCTCACCTACGCCCCCGGTGAATCCGGCCCGGCCACGATGATCGCGAAGTGTCAATCGCCCGCACCCGAGAACCGCTTCCTCGGCGAGGTGATGGGCTTCTACTTGCGCGAGATCAACTTCTACAAAGAGGTCGCCACCTCTCTCAACATCCGCGTGCCCCACCCGTACTACGCCGACTCGGGTGCGAACGGCCTGCCGTTCATTCTTCTCATCGAAGAAATCATCGGCGCACGTTGCCCCGATCAGATCACCGGCATCACCGTCGACGAAACGCGCCGCATCCTCGACGTGGTGGCCACTCTGCACGCGCGCTTCTGGGACTCCCCCGATCTGGAGACCATGTCCTGGCTCCCACCCATGAACAATCCGCTCTACAAGTCGGGCCGCGACATGGCCATCGCGCGTCTGCCCGAGTTCCGCAGCAAGTTCGCCGACCGCGTGTCACCGGCGTTCATGGACGTGATCGAGCGCGCGTGCAACGAGTACCCGAATCTGCTCGATCACCTCGCCGCGCTCGACCACCTCACCTTCACACACACCGACTGTCGCGCCGAGAACTATCTCTTCGGCGGATCAGCCGGTGCCGACACCGTGACCATGATCGACTTCCAACTCTCCACACGTCACATGGGGCCGTGGGACGTGGCCAACCTCGTGACCGGTTCGCTCTCGCCCGAACTCCGACGCACGTGCGAGATGGATCTGCTGCGTTCGTACTACGACAAGGTCGTGTCACTCGGCGTGAAGAACTATTCGTTCGAACGCTGCTACCTCGACTACAAGCGCAGCCTCCTCCAGTTGTGCACGGCCCAGGTGATCACGAGCGATCTGCAAGGCGGCAACGAGCGCGGCACACTCCTGCTCGAAAACCTGCACATTCGCCCCGTGATCGCCGCCGAAGAGCACGGTGTGGGCGAACTTCTCGACGAGTTCTGCTGACACTGGTCACATCGCCCGGGGTGACCGACATTCGTATCGGATAGTCGTTACCGTTTCACCCCATCACTCGAACGAACCGCCACTTCACGCTGTCCGTGGGCGTTCGCGCGCTCATCGTGGCCTTCCTCGCCACCGTGCTCGGGCTCGGCGCCGGAGTCGCTCGCGCCCACAACGCCTACGACACGAGCACACCTGTCGACGGTGAAGTGCTCGCCGCATCTCCCACCGAGTGGACGATCACATTCACCAAGGACGTGCCGCTCGATTCGGCCTCGGCCGAGATCATCACCGCCGATGGTGTGCGCACCGACCTCGGCCCCGCACAGGCCGGCCCGCAAGCCAACATCATTCGTTTCGCTCTTCCCGCTTCTCTGTCGGGGCCGGTTGGCCTGCGCTGGAAGTTGGTGAGCGACGACGGCCATGTGGTCTCTGGCCGTGTCGGTTTCACCGTCGACTCCGCCGGAACCGGTCTCACCACTCTCCCGTCAGCCACGCCGAGCGTCGTCGATGCACCGACACCGCTGCCCACGTTCGACGACACCAACCCGGCACCCGAGCCGGTTCGCTGGTTCGTTCGACTGGTTGTGTACGCAGCGTTGCTGCTCGTCGGTGGTCTCATCCTCTCCGAGCTCTTCATCGCCCAGGGATCTCTGCGCAGCCAACGCGGGTCGCTCGTTCTGCGGGCGGCCGGCGGAGCGCTCGCGGTCGGTTCGCTACTGCAGTTGCTGTTCCTCCTCGGCGACATTCATGGAAAGTCGGTCGTCGGTGCGCTCGGCAAACTCGGTGACGCGTTCGACTCCACCGCTCTCGGCATGACGACCCTGCGTCTTCTGGCCGGTGCGGCCATTCTCGCCATCTCGTTCCTGTCGATCGACAAAGCCGACGAAGAGCGCGTCTCGAAACTGATGGTCGGCCTGCTCGGCATCTTCGCGGTGGGCCTCGCGTACACCAGCCACTCACGTTCGCGCGCGTGGCCCGTGCTCGGTGTGCCTGCCGATGTCGCGCACACCGCGGCCGTCGCCGCCTGGCTCGGTGGCTTGGCGATTCTCTTGTTCGTGGTGATTCCTCTCGTCGACGATCGTGACGCACTCGAATCGTTCACGCGATTCGGACGAGCGGCCACCATCGCCGTCCCGGTGATCGTGGGTACGGGTGTGATCCAGACACTGCGCCTCCACGGCGGCATCACCACTCTCTTCTCGCAGACTCACGGTCGCGTTCTGCTCGTGAAGATCCTGATCGTGATCGCGATGTTGGCGTTGGCCAACAAGAGCCGCCAACTCAACCTGCGACGCATCGCCGACGAACCAGCCCGCCTGGCCACTCGCCGCCGCCAACTGGTGCGAGCCGGCCTGACCGAATGTGCGGTCGGTGGTGTGGTCGTGGCCATCACCGCTGCCCTCGTCACGTCGAACTTCGGCTGAAACCGGGAGACATCATGAAACGCCTCGCTATCGCAGTCACCGTCTTCACTCTCGCCTCGTGCGGTGGATCCGGTGAGAAGGTCGATGCCGACGTGATGTTCTCGCAGATGATGATTCCGCATCACGAACAGGCCATCGAACTAGCCGACATCGCTCTCGACCCCACCGTGGGGGCGGGCGACGAAGTGAAGGCTCTCGCCACCGAGATCAAGGCGGCGCAGGATCCCGAGGTGGAGATGATGACCGCCATGCTCGAGGCCTGGGGCGAGCCCACGTACATGGACGAAGGCATGGATCACAGTTCGATGATGAGCGGCATGGTGTCGGCC
>VERK01000163.1 GCA_018882725.1 Actinomycetota bacterium
ATCGACCATCAACTTCTCGACGAGGGCGGGCGTGGCCCGACCGGTGCGGACCGTCGTGAACTGCGACCGCGCGTGCTCGACGGCCCTGTCCATCTTCTCGATGGCCTCGAGGAGGATCTCGTCGGTCACCCGACCAGCGTACCTACGGGTCGACCTTCCAGAACGGATCTGATGTTGCCCGGTGTACTCACGTCGAAGACCACGATCGGAATGCGATTGTCCCGGCAGAACGCGATGGCAGTGGCGTCCATGACCCGCAATTCCTTCTCGATGACCTCTTTGTGCGAGACCCGGTCGTAACGGGTGGCCGTGGGGTCGAGTTTGGGGTCGGCCGTGTACACGCCGTCGACTCCGGAATGCGTGCCCTTCAAGATGGCTTGCGCATCGATCTCGGCTGCCCGCAATGCAGCGGCCGTGTCGGTGGTGAAGAACGGGTTGCCCGTACCACCGGCGAAGATCACGACGCGACCCTTTTCGAGATGGCGTTCGGCGCGACGACGGATGTACGGCTCGGCCACCTTGGGCATCTCGACCGCCGTCATCACACGACTGTGTTGACCGACGCGCTCGAGTGCGTCCTGCAGCGCCAGCCCGTTCATGACGGTGGCGATCATTCCCATGAAGTCGGCCTGGGCCTGGTCCATGCCCTGGCCCGCACCCTTGAGTCCGCGCCAGAAGTTGCCACCACCGACCACGATGGCCACGTCGACACCGAGTGCCTCACGCGCATCTTTGATCTCGAGAGCAACTTGCTGCAGAACACCGGTGTCGAGGCCGAAACCCGTGGGCTCGGCCAATGCCTCACCTGACAACTTCAGAATGACCCGCTTCCAGCGGGGACGATTCTCGCTGGCGGCGTTGCTCACGTCGAGATCAGCCGATCTCGACCTGAGCGAACCGAACGATCGACGCCGATCCGAGGATCTGCTGCACCGACTGCTTGTCGTCCTTGGCGTACGGCTGCTCGAGCAAGCAGATGTCCTTGTAGAAGCCGCCGATGCGACCTTCGACGATCTTGGCGATGGCCGGCTCGGGTTTGCCCTCGTTGCGAGTGATGGTTTCGAGCGTCGCACGCTCCTTCTCCACCACGTCGGCCGGCACTTCGTCGCGCTTCAAGTACTTCGGACGCGCGAAAGCGATGTGCACCGCGATGTCGTGAGCGAGATCGACGTTGCCACCGCTCACTTCCACGAGCACGGCGTTCACACCACGACCACCCTGGATGTGCTGATACGAATCGAGAACGTTGCCCGCGGCCGCTTCGACGCGCACGACTTCGCCCAGTTCGATCTTCTCCTTGAGAGTGATCTTGAGGTCTTCGAGGATGTTGGCGCGCTCGGCCACGGCTGCTTCACCCTTGGTGGCCACCAGATCGGCCAGAGCCTCGGCCTCGCCCTTGAACTGATCGCTCGCGGCCACGAAGTCGGTCTCGCACTTGAGCTTCACGATGGCGCCCACGTTGCCCTTGATGACGAGAGCGACCACGCCTTGAGTGTTCTCGCGATCGTCACGCTTGGCCGACGCAGCCAGGCCCTTCTCACGCAACCACTGCTTGGCGGCTTCCATGTCGCCATTGGTGTTCTCGAGGGCCTTCTTGCAATCCATCATGCCGGCACCAGTCGATTGGCGCAGGCTCTGAACGTCTTTGGCAGTGAACGACACTGATCAGCCCTCCGCGCTTTCGGTGGTCGCCTTACTGGCGGCCAGACGGGCCTCGCGCTCGGCCTGAGCCGCCGCGGCCTGCGCACGCGCATCGGCCTGAGCCGCCGCGAACGCGGCCTGCTCTTCGGGCGAACGCTCGGCGGTGGTTCCGCCACCCTTGCCCGCGATGAAACGGCCTTCGAGAACGGCTTCGGCGATGACCTTGCACATCAACTCGTTGGCGCGAATCGCGTCGTCGTTGCCCGGGATCGGGAACTGCACGAGATCGGGGTCGACGTTGGTGTCGACCACGGCCACGACCGGGGTGCCGAGCTTGTTGGCCTCGGTGACTCCGATGTGCTCCTTCTTGGTGTCGAGCACGAACACCGCGTCGGGACGACGGGTCATGTGGCGAATACCCGAGAGGTTCTTCTGCAACTTGGTGAGTTCGCGATCCTTCAGAAGGGCTTCCTTCTTCGGCATGGCGTCGAATTCACCCGAGGCCTTCATGCGCTCGAGTTCGAGCATCTTCTGCACGCGCTTGTGAATGGTCTCGAAGTTGGTGAGCATGCCGCCCAGCCAACGCTCGTTGATGTACGGCATACCGCACTTGTCGGCGAACTGGGCCACGGGATCTTGGGCCTGCTTCTTGGTGCCGATGAACAGGATCGTTCCGCCCTTGGCGACGAGGTCGCGCACGAAGGCGTAAGCATCTTCGATCCGGGTGAGCGTCTGCTCGAGATCGATGATGTAGATGTCGTGGCGCTCGCCGAAGATGAATCGCTTCATCTTGGGGTTCCAGCGACGGGTCTGGTGACCGAAGTGAACTCCGGCTTCCAACATTTGACGCATCGTCACGATGGCCATGGTCTTGTCCTCCTGGTCTGCGGTTGCCGGCACGCCATCTCGCGCCCCCGAGGGAACGACCGCAGGATGAGCGACGTGCAGTGATGAGTGACCCGTTTCCGGGCCGTTGGCGAGACTACCGGCCCGTCGGGCAGACCAGCCGGGTCCGGACCGGCCGGGGTCGTGTGCCATCGGTGGGGACCAGGCGGGCCCGACCGATCCGACGGGCCAAGAACTGACCCGGATCGAGATATTCCTCAGCGGGCTGACCGGCGTCCCGGCGCACACTGAGGGTCACCGGCCCGAGCCCGGTGCCCCACCCCACGGTCTCCCCCGCGGCCACGGTCTGTCCGGCCGTGACCGTGAGTGTCCCCACACCCCCGACCGTGACCGTGTGGTCACCCGACCGGACCGACACGAATCGGCGCCCGGCCACCTCACCTGCGAAAGAAACCCGACCCGCGATGGGCGCGACCACCGCGGCATTGGCCACGCCGGTGTTGGCGAAGTCGACCGTGCGATGCCCCGCACAGTACGAACAGGCCGGGGCCACGAACGGCTCGACCACCGGAGAGTTGACCGGCGGGACGAGGCACAAAGAAGCGACGAGAGGGGCGACGAGCGGGGCGACGAGCGGACTGAAGAAATGTGCGACGAGGACCGTGACGGGCACGGCCGAGTGTGCGCGGGGTCAGGGAATTCCGGCGGCGGTCAATCGCGAACGCAACATGATCACGGCCTTCGAGTGGATCTGCGACACGCGACTCTCGGTCACGCCGAGAACGGATCCGATTTCGGCCAGGGTCATGCCTTCGTCGTAGTACAACGCCACGACGGTGCGCTCACGATCGGGTAGTTGGCGAATTTCGGCACGCATCACCGAGCGCATCTCGCGATCCTCGAGCACGTGATCGGGTCCGGCGTCGGTGGACGGGGGCAGCTGTCGCGGTTCACCGTCGGTCACCACGTGGTCGAGCGGACCCACGTTGGCCACGGCCACGGCGCTCAACCAGTCGTGCAACTCGTCTTCGCTGATGCCGAGTCGCGTCGCGATCTCGTCGTCGGATGGTGCGCGCTTCAATTCGTTGTTGAGTTCGGACACCGCCTGCTCGATCTGCCGGGAACGCTGACGTACCGTGCGCGGCACCCAGTCGATGGCCCGCAGACCGTCGAGGATCGCTCCCTTGATGCGGGGAACCGCGAAGGTCTCGAACTTGAAACCACGTGACGGGTCGAAGCGATCGACCGCGTCCATGAGTCCGAAGATGCCGGTGCCGATGAGTTCGCCGGTGTCGACACCAGCCGGGAGACCAGCGGCCACACGACCGGCCACGAACTTCACGAGTGGCGAGTAGTGAACGATCAGCACGTCACGCGACGCCTGATCCTTCTCGTCGACCCAACGTTGCCAGGCCCGGTGAATCGCAGGTGTGTCTCGCGATGGTTTCTCGGGGTCGGGTGGGGTCATCTCAGGCGCGTGGGTGGGTCGATGTGTACACCGACCGTAGACGCTCCTTGCTCACGTGCGTGTATCGCTGCGTGGTGGAAACGTCGCTGTGACCCAGCAATTCCTGAACGATGCGTAAATCGGCGCCACCGTCGAGCAGATGAGTGGCGAAGGTGTGGCGCAGCGCGTGCGGATGTGTCGGCGACGAACTCCGCTCGTCGATCACCCGCCGAACGTCGCGCGGCCCGAGGCGAGTGCCCCGGGAATTGAGGAACAAGGCGGCACCCGATCGCTCGTCCACCACCTCTTTGCGTACACGGATCCACGCCTTGACGGCGTCGGCCGCGGCTTGCGACATGGGCACGCGACGCTCCTTGCCACCTTTTCCCCACACCGTGACGACCGAACGGCGCAGATCGCAGCCGTCGAGATCGAGCCCGCACACTTCGCTCACTCGGAGTCCGCTGCCGTAGAGCAATTCGAGCACCGCATCGTCGCGAAGCCGTCGCCAATGCGGCGTGTCGTCGGGAAGTGCCTGAGGTTCGAGAAGGTCACGTAGTTCGCGGCCGTCGAGTACGCGCGGAAGCCGACCTTCACCCGATGGCGCACGCAGGCCAAGTGACGGATCGGCGGTCACCAAACCTTGCCGGCGAGCCCAGGCGAAATAGCGCCGCAACGCCGAGGCCTTGCGCGCGATCGAACGCTTGGCGAATCCTTCGGCTCCGAGATGAGCGAGATACCGGCGCAGCACGATGCGATCGACGGCGGCCGGACCATCGACACCCGCCACCGCGTCGTCGTTGCACCATTCGGCGAAATCACGCAAGTCGGTGCGATACGCGCTGACCGTGTTGACCGACGCGCGCGTCAGTGACGTGACGAAGTCGTCGAGTCGCCAGGCATCACGGTGCGTCATCGACTTGCTCGTTCGCGCCACCTTTGCCACGTGGTCAGGGTACCGAGTGGGTCGAGTACGGGTTGGCCAGTTCGAACCAGCCGTCGGTACACACCACCCATCCATTGGCCTCGAGCCGACCGAGCGCTAGAGCCACCGCTCCGAGCGAGTGAGGTGCACTGGCCCGCACCACGTCGTCGAGTGCCATCGGATCGGCGGTCATCACGGCGAGAACGTCACGATCGACACCCATCGGTATCGGTCTCAGATCACGTACGAC
>VERK01000164.1 GCA_018882725.1 Actinomycetota bacterium
CCGCAGAAGTGCGTGAAGAAGCACCGTGAGTGAGAAGCGCGGCGCCTTGAAGTTCGTGTTGGCCACTCTGGCCTTCCTGTTGCCGATTGGCGCGGCGCTGGCGATCGTCCTGGCTACCGCCAGTGGAAGCAACGAGCCTACTTCCGTCGTGGACGGCACAGTTCATACGTTTCAGATTCCGGCCGGCACGGCTGATCTCATGCGACGCGGACTTCTCACCGATGACCTGCTTCCGGAGCAGTACACCATCGCCCGTGGTGACACGATCGTCGTTATCAATGACGACGCCGAGGTGCATACTTACGGGCCCTTCACGGTGCGGCCGGGCGAAACACAGCGAATGACCTTCACCGAGCCCGGTTACTTCTTCGGGGTGTGCACCGTGGGTGACCACGAGACAGCCACGATCACGGTCACCTGACGGTCTCTCGATGAGTCGTTTCGGTCGTTCGTCTCGCTTCGTGTTGGCAGCGATCGCCTGTTGTCTCGTCGGGTGTGGGGGAACAGGCCCGACGTCATTGACCGATGTTCCGGTGCTCGACCGTGACGGTCGCGCCACCACGATTGGCGCAACGATCGGTGACGAACCTCTGGTGGTTTCGCTCTGGGCGGTCTGGTGTCAGCCGTGCAAGCGCGAGCTTCCCGAACTCGAACGCGTGGCGGCTGATCCGGGTTCCGGGGTCGACGTGTTGGCAGTCAACATCGGGGATGATCCTCAGCGTGTCGATCAGTTCTTGTCCGAACTCGGGATCGACCTTCCGGTGGCACTCGACGTCGACGGAGAAGTCCTCGAGGCGATTGGCGCACCTTCGGTGCCCGTGACTGTGATCGTCGATGCAACGGGTCGCACCGTGTGGAAGAAGATCGGCGCGCTCGAGGAGGGTGAGGTCGAGAGCGCGATCAACGATCTGTGACCGCAGTCGGTGGCCGAGGACCAGTCGTGTCAGCGGCGGCGACGGCGCAGGGTTCCTTCGATTCGAGCGATTCGCGTGCGCGCCGGAGGGTGGGTCTCGAGAAGTCGCGACCATCGTGACCATCGCGACGATCGTTGGTCGTTGCGGGGCGTGGTCCGCCTGAGCGCTTCGGCCAGTTGACGTCCGTACCCCATGCTGATCACGCGTTGATCGGCCCGGAACTCGGCCGACCGTCCCACCACGTTGCTCAGTGCGTGGCTGGCCACGCTGCCGATCTCGAAGAACCACGACAGTCCATTGAAGATCCCTGCGATCACGCGTCCCACGCGTCGGGCCGGGCCGGACGAGCGAGCGAACGTGTCGGATGCCGCCAGTGCGACGTTGCGCAGATACGCACCGAGTCGAGCAAGAGTGGTGACGGGAAGCATCAACCACTGCTGCACGGTGAGCGCGATCGTGTGCGAACCGAGGTGATGACAGAACTCGTGTGCGATGACTCCGCACAGAGCGTCGTGATCGAGGTGACGCGCGGCGTACGACGTGACCACCACCAGATGTCCGCCCGACGCGAAGGCGTTCACGGCGTCGGCGTCCACCACGCCCAGAGCGAAGCCGCGATCACGTACGTGAAGTGCTTGCGCGACTTCATTGAATGCGCGTTGGAGGCGAGGTGCCTCCTCGGCGGTGGGGCGCCGGGCTCCGATCAGTCGAGTGAGGACGACCCGTTGTACGACCGGTACGAAGAGAGCCAGACCAGCCACCACGTAGATGCCAGCCGCGGCGAAGTAAGAAATCTCGACCACCAGGTTCAGGGCCAGCCAGAACGGAACCATGGCAACGGCCCACAACGGCAGGACGGCGATCAACGGAATGGCCGCGAGAAGAGCGGCGCGGTCGAAATTCCGTGTTCCGCGCCGGTCGGCCATGGAGTCAGTCTTGCCGTTCGTGGGGTAGAACTGAGCCATGACCCAACACATCGATACCGCGCCGGTGATCCCGGGCGCCGAAGCCTGGAGCCATCACGGAACTCAGTCGGTGGGAGCACTGTGCATCCACGGATTCACCGGCAACCCGTCGTCGATGCGCGGAGTCGCCGAGGCATTCGCGGCCGCGGGGTATCACGTCGAGTTGCCGCGACTCCCTGGCCACGGAACAGCGGTGAGCGACATGCTCGCCACTCGCTGGTCGCACTGGTCGGGGGAAGTCGAATCCGCGTATCAGCGCCTGGCGCAGCGCGTCGACAAGGTGGTGGTGGCTGGCTTGTCGATGGGTGGATCACTCACGCTCTGGACCGCACTCAATCATCCCGAGGTCAGTGGCATCGTGTGCGTCAATCCGGCCGCACAACCGCAGGCGCAAGAGATGGTCGACATGGTCGAAGGCCTCATCGCCGAAGGCACCGAGGTCTTCCCCGGTATCGGGTCCGACATCGCCGATCCGAACGTGACCGAGACCGCGTACCCCGAGACTCCGTTGCGCCCGTTGGTGTCGCTCGTGAAGGACGGCATCACGCCGATGGTTCCGCAGTACGGCAACTGCACGGTGCCGCTCCTGCTCATCACGTCGCGCAACGATCACGTGGTCGATCCGGTGCAGAGCGACCAATTGGCCGAGCAGTGGGGCGGACCGGTCGAGCGCATCCTGCTCGATCGCAGTTACCACGTCGCGACTCAGGACTTCGACAAAGAGTTGATCTTCGAGTCGGCCGTGGCGTTCGCCGCCAAAGTCACTGCTTCGTAAACGGCGATGGTCGAAGTTCTCGACTCGCTCGTCGCGTCGCTCCCGAGCCCGGGTAGCGGCTCACTCGACATCGGCCCGCTCACGTTGCGTGCCTACGGCTTGATGATCGCCATCGGAGTGATCGTCGCGGTGCGGTGGGCCGGCCGTCGCTTCGAAGTCGCCGGAATCGGAGACGCTGATCTCGCGTCCGGGATGGCGTTGTGGGCGGTACCGGCAGGAGTGATCGGCGCGCGTCTGTATCACGTGGCCACCGACTGGCAGCGATTCTCCGATTCGCCCGGCGACATCATCAAGATCTGGGAAGGCGGCCTCGGAATTCCGGGCGGCATTCTTCTCGGCACCATCGTGGGTGTGTGGTACTTCAAGAAGAACGGCGTCTCGGTACCGCTCGCCTTGTGGGCGGTGGCGCCCACGCTGGCCATCGCACAGTCGATTGGTCGTTGGGGCAACTGGTTCAACCAAGAGTTGTTCGGACGACCGACCGACCTGCCGTGGGGGCTCGAGATCGACGCCAACAAAGTTGCCTCGGCTGGCTACGCGCCGGGAACGCTCTTCCACCCGACCTTCTTGTACGAGTCGTTGTGGAACGCCGCGCTCGCGGTGGTTCTCGTGTTCCTGGGGCGGCGCATGCTGGCGTCGCGGCCGGCTCGACTGCTCGCGTGTTACGTCATCGGGTACGGAATCGGGCGCTTCTGGATCGAAGGACTGCGCATCGACCCGACCAAGGAGGGTGGCGGACTCCGCCTCAATCAGTGGATGTCGATCGTCCTGATCGTGGGCGGGGTGGCGTATCTGGTGTGGGCTCGGTTGCGGCCCGCCCCGACGGCGGTGGCCGACGGTGAAGTACCGTCGGCTCCATGACCGATCACGACTTCGCACTTCTCGACGTTCCCGTTGCCGGCGTGGGCGTTATCACGCTCAACAACCCCGATCGACTCAATGCCTGGAGCGGCCGGATCGCCGAGAGGTTCTGGGCGCGGATCGACGAAGCGCGCGATCGTGACGACATTCGCGTCGTGGTCATCACGGGCGCCGGACGCGGTTTCTGCCCGGGTGCCGACATGGACGCGCTCAATCAGATTCGCGCCAATCCCGGCGGTGGATCGGGTGCGGCGGTCGGTTCGCGTCGCTACAGCGAATTGATCGACTACCCCAAGCCGGTGATCGCAGCCATCAACGGGGCCGCCGCCGGTGTCGGTCTCGTGCTCGCGATGTTCTGCGACATCCGCTTCGCGGCATCGGGTGCCAAGTTCACCACCGCGTTCAGTCGTCGTGGGCTCATCGCCGAGTACGGAGCATCATGGGCCTTGCCGCGATTGGTCGGACTGCCGCGGGCGCTCGATCTGCTGCTGTCGGGTCGCGTGTTCACATCCGACGAAGCCGGTGCGATGGGTTTCGTCAACGCGGTGGTCGCACCCGATCAACTCATGAGCCACACTCTCGCCTACGCGTCCGATCTGGCTCAGAACTGCAGCCCCACCAGTTGGGCGGTCATGAAGAAGCAGGTGTACGGCGATCATGCGGTATCGGCCGACGAGGCGACGTCACGTTCGCTGCCACTCATGGACGCGTCGTTGAAGAGGGCCGACTTCCAAGAAGGTGTGCAGTCGTACCTCGACAAGCGTCCGCCGAACTTCGCTCCGTTCAGCGGCTGAGATCACGTAACCGGGCGGCCACGTCTTCGGGCACGACCGGATTGAAGTACTCGCCGGCCCCGATTTCGGCGGCGGCGATGAATCGCGGTAGTTGGCGCTGACGCCATGGTGACACGATGTCGATGCTCAACCAGGCGTCACTCAGTGTGCCGTCGAACGGTCGCTGATTGATCCACATCATGTAGGGGAGTGGTTCGTCGAAGAGCCGATCGAGGCGATCGAAGACGTCGACCAACATCGCGGCCAAGTCGTCACGGTGTCGATCGTCGAGTGACGGCAGGTCGCCGACATGTGCGACGGGTGCGATCGACAATGCGAGTGGAAACTCGGAGGCGAAGGGAACGTCGCACACCCACGACGAGTTGGCGACGACGCGACGATCGGATTCGTGAGAATCAGGTCGCCAATCGGACGCGAAGAGGCGACGGGGTCGGTCGGGAACGTGGTCGTAGGCGTAGATCTGGCCGTGCGGATGCGAGATGGTCGCTCCCACCGACGCACCGCGATTCTCGAACACGAGCACGAACGCGACGTCGTCACGCCGTCCGAGGGCGGTGGTGCGCTCGGCCCACAGGTCGACGACCTTGCGCATACCCGCGGCGCCGAGTGAGGGGATGGTGGCGTCGTGATCGGGGGAGTAGAGGATGACCTCGCAACGATCACCGGGCATGGCCGGCCAGCGGTTGGGAAACCAGCGCACGTCGTACGGCTCGGGCGCCTCGAGTCCGCCGGGACAGAAAGGACAACCCGCGACATCGGTGTTGGTGGGCAAGTTGGGCCGGGTCTGACGG
>VERK01000348.1 GCA_018882725.1 Actinomycetota bacterium
CCTTCACGCCATCCCGCACGAAGACCTGATCACCTTTGGCCACCAACGTCTGGAAGTAGTCGGAGATGTGCATCGGGATCCGGATGCAGCCGTGGGACGCCGGGTAATTCGGAACTTCCTGGGCTCCATGAACAGCGATGCCGTAATTGAAGTAGACGGGGTTGTACATGCCACCGAGTTGGCTCTCGCGACGGCCAGCCACCATTCGGTTGAACTTGTAGACACCGCCCGGTGTCCACGACAGCCCGCACCAGCCTTCCTTGATCGGCTCGAGGCCCTTTTCGTTACCGGTTTCGCCCGGATCGATGGTGACTTCTTCGCACCATTCCTGATCGTCACCCGACGAGATGTGTGTGATGAGCACCGGGTCTTCGCCATGGAACACGACCATCACTTGTTCGGGCAAGTAGATCTCGGTGTGATTGGGCGTCGAGTCGGGACGGCGTGGCTTGACGACCAAGGGATCCTGCATGCGGCTCCACATCTCGGCCGTGACCTTGCCGGTCACCTGATCGCGCGGAACACCCATCACCAGTTTCTCGAACGCCCACACGGCCTGTTGTGTGCGCTCGCCGAAAGCGCCGTCGGCCACACCCGGGTCGAAGTTCAACTCGATAAGACGATCTTGGATGAGTTTGATCTCGGGGCCCGCGGCCCCACGTCCGAACGTCTGCGACAACGGAAGTTTCTGAACGGGAGGTGCGGTGTTGTCGACCACCACTTGGGGCATGGTCGACGCGGTGGTTTCGGGCGACGACGAAGACTCGTCGGATGACGTGACTCCGACGAGTACCACCACGGCGAGAACCGCGCCCGCACCCATCGCCGGCATCCACCGATTGATCTCGGCGTCGGGTCGGGTGCGACGGCGGCTCGACGCCGGCCGACGGCCTCTCGAACCTCCTTGCACGCGCCCGAGGCTACCGGCGACCACCGCGCGGCTGAAGGCGCGGACGTGTGGCGTTCAACGCTGAACGGCGGGGGCGATCGACTGGAGTTCGCGTCGGAGCTGCCACATCTCGCGCAGGATCTTCACGATCACGCTGGGTGACGAGAGCGTGGACACACCTCGTGTGCGCGGGAAGTAGTCGACACCGAATTGGACGATGTTGTAGCCGTACTTGCTGGCCCGGATCACGAGTTCGGCGTCGATGAACGAGCCCTCGGACACGAGGGTCACATGGTCGAAGATCCGCCGACGGCACAACTTGAAG
>VERK01000349.1 GCA_018882725.1 Actinomycetota bacterium
GCTCACAGCGGTGTGCTCCCCCACCTACCCCAACTCGACGGGACCGACAGTCACCTCTACTTCGGCTGGTATCACGGCAAGGAGCGCGATCTTCCCGAATTCGCCGCACGCTTACCGCGACTCGTCCGCTTCGTGAGCGAATTCGGCGCACAGGCCGTCCCGGATGCGGCCGACTTCATCGACGCGTCGAACTGGCCGAATCTCGACTGGGATTTCTTGCGACGCGAACACGGCTTGCAGAAAGAGCTGTTCGATCTGCACGTCCCACCGCGGGCGTTCGCAACGTTCGACGAATGGCGGCTGGCAACTCAGGTGTACCAAGCCGAGGTCTTGAAGCATCACATCGAAACCTTGCGACGCCTCAAGTACTCACCGACCGGTGGCTTCTGTTTCTTCGCATTCAACGATGCGATGCCGATGGTCTCGTGGAGCGTTCTCGATCATGAGCGCAATCCGAAACTCGGCTTCAACGCCGTGGCCGATGCGTGTCGTCCGGTGATCGTCGTTGCCGATCGACTCCCGGTGTCGATGGAACCCGGCCAGCGCATCTCGATCGACATCCACGCCGTGAGCGATCTCCATCGCACACTCGAAGACGCTCAAGTGATGGCCGTTCTGACGTCGACCGCGGCCGGCGGCGAGTCGCGACAGTGGATCTGGGAGGGTGACATCGGCGCCGACGAGTGTTGCCGTATCGGAGCCATCGACGTGGTCGCCCCCTACGCGGAAGGCCAAATCACTCTCGACCTCACGCTGCAATGCGGAGATGTCGTCGCGACCAATCGCCACACGAGCGACGTCCGCACGCGCTGAGTTTCATGGGGAACCAGACCGGCAAATTTGCCGGGTTTTCGCACCCAATCAGTTGCGGCTGAGTTCCTTGCGGTTCTTGAACTTGGCCGCGCGGTAGTCCTTGTTCATCAACGCGATCACGTCGATCGAGATCTCCTTCGGACACGCCGCCTCGCACTCACCATGATTGGTGCACGAACCGAAGTACTCGTCCATCGTCTCGACCATCGCCTCGACGCGCTTGTACCGCTCGGCCTGACCCTGCGGCAACACGTTGAGATGAGTGATCTTGGCCGCCGTGAACAAGTTGGCCGCGCCGTTCGGACACGCCGCCACACACGCACCACAACCGATGCACTGCGCCGCGTCCATGGCCGCGTCGGCCACCGGCCTCGGAATCGGGATGAGGTTCGCGTCGGG
>VERK01000350.1 GCA_018882725.1 Actinomycetota bacterium
CTCGTACACCGTGTCGGTGGACAAGCCACCCTCGGTCACGCGGCGTGCCAGCACCCGCGGTGACGAGACACGAATCGTGGTCATGACACGAGTTTGCCGGGTCGGAATCGACTCAGAGGTAGCCGCCGTCGCCGTAGCGGACACCCGCGACGGGCTGGCGGTATTCGGGGGGCTCAGGTACGGCCTCGGTGGTGATGGTGCGCAGAGCTTCGGTCGACACCTTCTTGCTGTCTCCCTCCGCGAAGAGGAGCTCGGCATGACGGCGGGCGATGTCGCCGAACAGCTTGCGAACCTCTCGCCCGTTACCGAATCCCCTCCACCGAGGCCAGGCCGCGATGAACGCACGGACTTTCGCGAGCGCACCGGGCGAGAGAACGTAGTCGTTCTTCTCGGCGATTCCTGTGAAAATCTGCTCGAGTTCAGCAGTTGAGTAATCGGGAAATTCGAGGAACAGATCGAACCGTGCGCGGAGGCCCGGGTTCGACTCGATGAAGCCGTACATCTCGGCCGGGTAACCCGCCACGACGACGGCGAACTCACCACGGTGGTTCTCCATGAACTGGAGAAGTGTGTTCACACACTCCTCTCCGTACTGATCACGCTCACCAACGAGCGAGTACGCCTCGTCGATGAACAGGACTCCACCGAGCGCCTTTTCGCAGACCTGCCGAGTCTTGATGGCGGTTTGACCCATGTACGCCGCCACGAGGGTAGAACGGTCGGCCTCGACGAGGTGTCCACTGGGCAACATCCCGAGCGAGCGATACAACTCGCCGATGAGCCGAGCGACCGTCGTCTTGCCCGTTCCGGGGTTGCCGACGAACACCAGGTGGGGTGACAGGTCCTGGGTGGGCAGGCCGCGGCGCCGACGCAGATCGGCCAAACGCTGCGCCGCGATCACTCGGTTGATCTCTTCTTTGACCGGATCGAGGCCGACCATCTCCTCGAGCTCACGAAGGATCGCATCATGCGAGCGATCCTTCGCAGGAATCGTCACCCCAGCCGAGTCGAACGGCATGTCGTCACCGTCACCCTCGATCCCCTCGCCAGCATCCTCGTCATCGAGAAACTGCTGGGCTGACGACATTGCGGTGTCGATTTCTGGCCCGACGACCGGGTCGAGAGCCGACGCACCTTCGTTCGAGGACGAACGGTCGATCGGCTCGGTGCGGTCGACGAGGTTGGCCACGTACTCGTGAAGACGGGTA
>VERK01000165.1 GCA_018882725.1 Actinomycetota bacterium
TACGTGTTGTGTACGCGCGACGACTCGGTGCATCCCGAGCACCAACGCATCATGGCCACGCGCTGCACCCACACGATCGAACTCGACACCGATCACTCGCCGTTCGCGTCGATGACCCGCGAAACGGCCGACATCCTCGAAGCACTGGCTCGGCGATCATGAAGATTCGCGTCGGCTACGGATTCGGTGTGCGCACGTCGTTGAACGATGCTGGTTTCGCCACCGTGGTCGATGCGCTCGAGTCGCTGCGCTTCGACAGTTTGTGGCTCAGCGAACGAATCGGCGGCGAAGCCCCCGACCCCTTGGTGGCCATGTCGTTCGCGGCCGGTCGAACCACACGCTTGAAGTTCGGAATGAGCGTGATGGTGCTGCCGGGTCGCAATCCGGTGGTGCTGGCCAAGGAGTTGGCCACCCTCGATCGACTGTCCGGCGGGCGGCTGCTCCCGGCGTTCGGGCTCGGTGTGGCCGACCCGCACGAACAGCAGGCGTTCGGTGTGGCGCGCGACGAGCGGGCCAAGCGATTCGACGAAGCCTTGACCGTGATGCGCAAGTGCTGGCTCGAAACGAGCGTCACGCACCACGGCACGTTCTTCCACTACGACGATCTGCGCGTGTTGCCCAAGCCCGTACAGACGCCACCCGACGTCTGGTTGGGCGGAATCGCCCCCAGCGAACTCAAGCGTGTCGGCCGACTGGCCGATGGTTGGCTTCCGAGCTTCGTGACTCCTGACGACGTGGCCGAGGGTCGCAAGGTCGTCGAGGACGTGGCAGCGCGACACGATCGGACCATTGACCCCGAACACTTCGGCGCGCTCATTCCGTACACGCTCGGGCCACTGCCCGATGCGCTGCGCGCCGGTCTGTCGGCGCGTCGGCCAGATCTCGACGACGTGAGCGCACTGGTTCCGCAAGGCTGGTCGGCGTTGCGCGACACCATCGGCCGATTCGTGGATGCGGGCTTCTCGAAGTTCGTGGCGATCCCCATCGTGGAACCGGCGTCTCCGGAGGCCTGGGTCGACCACCTCGGCGAGGCGGCCGGTGAACTCCTACCCCTGCAGACCTGACAACCAGGCGTGCACGTTGCGCCCGATCGCTTCGATGTCGTAGCCACCTTCTTGCAGCACGACGGTCGGAATGCCGAGCGACTTCACGACCTCACCGCAACGGCGATAGCCGTCGGTCGTGAGGGCGAGGTCGGAGATCGGATCGTTCCAGTAGGTGTCGACACCGAGTGACACCACCACGACCGACGGCTTGAACGCAGAAATCTTGGCCGCCACATCGGCCAGACGCGCGACGTACACGTCGTCTTCCGTCTCGGCCGCGAGTGGAACGTTGATGGTCGAACCACGACCGGCACCAGCGCCGGTCTCTTCTTCGTAACCGATGTACCACGGGTACGCGCGATCGGGGTCGCCGTGCAACGACACGAATTGCACATCGTCGCGCTCGTAGAAGATCTGCTGTGTGCCGTTGCCGTGGTGGTAATCGACGTCGAGGACCGTGACCTTCGAACCAGTGGAGGATGCGATGTGGTGCGCGACGATGGCCGCGTTGTTGAAGAAGCAGAAACCACCGAACACATCGGCGGCCGCGTGATGACCGGGCGGACGACAGAGTCCGTACGACGACGATGCGCCATCGAGCACGATCTGCGCCGCGGTGAGGGCCACGTCGACGGAGGCGCGGGCCGCGGTGTACGTACCTTCGGCGAGCGGCGTTGCGGTCTCGTAGCACCAGTAGCCGAGACCCGAGACCGCGTTGGTGGGCAGTGGCGGATTGCCCATGCCGGCGCGCAGACCCGGATGGAGCATGGCCTCGGGAAAGAACTCGGTGCGGCCCGTGCGGGCGTTGAGTTCGGCCCACGCGGTTTCGAGGAACGCGATGAGTCCGGCGTGATGCACCGCTTCGATGGGTTCGATACCGAATTCACGACGATCGACGAAGCGGAACGACGAGTCGGTGGCCAACTGTTCGCGAATGGTCTCGGCGCGACTCGGCTTTTCGTAGGTGGGGATCGGTTGTCCCATGTTGATTTCGTGCTGCGGGCTGTGCAGTCGGTGCAAGTCGGTCCAGACGACGTCCATGAGACGAGACTAGACCGGTGACCTACGTCGGGGCGTTTGACGGAGTTCGGAGTCGCCGAAGCGCACCTCGGCACGACAAACTCGACGGAATGTCCACCCCCGAAGGAGTCGATCCCGAGTACGACGCCGCGCGCGTTCGACTCGGCCAAGCGACGCGTCGCCTGTCGCACGCGGTGATCGGCCGCGAGTCGAGCCTCGCCGACATGGACGCCGTGACTCGCGAGATCGAGAATGCGATCGAGCGACTCGAGTCGGCGCCCCGCCGTGTCCGCGACTTGTCGATGTACGGCCAGTCGCTCAAACTCGAGATACCCGACGGTGGTGAACTTCCGAGTCACATCGGACGACCCGGTTCGGGCCCGGGCAGCCCCCTCGGTCTCGACATGGTGGTCACCCGCGTCGGCCAGGGAATCGAAGCCCGCTTCCGATTCGACGCGGCGCACGAAGGCCCGCCCCAACGAGGCCACGGCGGCGTGATCGCGCTGGCGTTCGATGACGCACTCGGCTTCGTGATCAACCTGCACCAGGTGGTGGCGTACACCGGCCAGCTCTCGATTCGGTATTCGGCCGGCGCGCCCATGCACACACCTCTCGTGATCGCGGCTCGTCTCGATCGTCAAGAGGGACGCAAGCTCTTCGTCGAATCCGAGTTACGCGAAGATCGGCCCGACGCGCCGCTCATCGCCACGTGTTCGGCGATCTTCATCGAGATGAGCGGCCACCCGGGGATCACTACTTCGTCGAAGTGAACGATCGGGCATGATGGCGCCATGCCCGTGATCTCCATTTCTCAGGCCCTGGCCGACAACTCCGATGCCGACCCCGATCGCCCGTGCGTCACGTGTGGCAACCACACGCTCACGCGGCGCGAGTTCGATCGGCGTTCGAACGAGTTGGCGCGCGTGTACGCCGACCTCGGCGTCGAGCACGGGCGGTACGTCACGGTCGCGCTGCCCAACTCGGTGGAGTTCTACCTCGCCTGCGCGGCGGTCTGGAAGCTCGGTGCCATTCCGCAACCGGTGAGTTACCGCTTGCCCGATCGCGAGCGACAGGCCATCGTCGAGTTGGCCGACTCGGCACTGGTGGTCGGAGTCGAACCATCGGCTCATCCGACTCGACGCACGGTCCCCATTGGTTTCGCTCCGCCCGCCGGCACGAGTGACGCGCCGCTTCCCGACGCGATTTCGCCGTCGTGGAAGGCACCCACGTCAGGAGGTTCGACCGGTCGGCCCAAGCTGATCGTGTCAGGTGATCCGGGCACGGTGCACACCGAGATGCCGTCACTCGGTCAACGTCGCAACGGCGTCGTGTGCATTCCCGGACCGCTGTATCACAACGCCCCGTTCTCGTTCGGCGCGCAGGCGATCTTCCACGGCAATCATGTGGTGCTGCTCGAACACTTCGACGCCGAGGCAACTCTCGCCGCGATCGAGACCTACGGAGTCGATTGGATCTTGATGGTGCCGACGATGATGTCGCGCATCTCACGTCTGCCCGACGATGTTCGGAATCGCTACGACCTCTCCACGTTGCAGGTGCTCTGGCACATGGCTGCTCCGTGTCCGGCCTGGCTGAAGGAAGAGTGGTGCCACTGGCTCGGCGGCGAGAAGATCTTCGAGTTGTACGCCGGCACCGAAGCGCAAGCCGTCACGGTGATTCGCGGCGACGAATGGCTCGCCCATCGAGGGTCGGTGGGTAGGTGTATCGGTGGCGAGATGAGGGTGTTCGATCCCGACACACTCGAAGAACTGCCGCCCGGTACCGAGGGCGAGATCTTCATGCGTAACACCAAGATGACGTATCAATACCTCGGTGCCGAGGCTCGGCGAACACCCGATGGTTGGGAGAGCCTGGGTGACATGGGCTGGATCGACGCCGAGGGATACGTGTATCTCACCGATCGGCGCAAGGACATGATCCTCTCCGGCGGCGCCAACATCTACCCGGCCGAAGTCGAGAACGCGCTGTCGGAGCACCCGTGCGTGGTGTCGTCGGCCGTCATCGGAATTCCCGACGAAGATCTGGGCAACCGACTCCACGCCGTCGTTCAGGTATCGGCCGATGTCAGCGACGACGACATACGCACGTTTCTGGCCGACCGACTGGTTCGTTACAAGATTCCGCGCACGTTCGAGTTCACTCGCGAGCCCGTTCGTGATGATGCCGGCAAGGTTCGGCGCTCGGCTCTGCGCGACGAACGCTCGTGATCAACCGACCCGCTCGACTTGAACGAGCGTGTCGTAGTACGCCACACCGCCACCCCAGTCGGTGAGGGTGTCGTTGGTGAGAACGTTGACGGTCTTGCGATCGCGAGTGCGCGACCAGGTCCAGCCGAAGGGGACGATGACCATGCCGTCACGCGTGCGTGGCGTGGCCGTCACCCGAGCGACCACGTCGATGGAGTCGCGGTCGTTGAACACGCGCACACGGTCGCCGTCGGCGATTTTGCGGGCGGCGGCGTCAGTGGTGGTGAGTTCGCAGTACATCTCGCCTTCGGGGTTCGCGTGCGCATCCAGGTGCGAGTACGACGAATTGAGGAACCGTTGGTGGATCTTGGGTGACATGAGCACGAGCGGATACTTGGCACTGGCGGGCCCACCCGGACCCTCCACCGGCGTGCGGTACTCGGGTAGACGACCGTGGCCCTGGGCCTCGAGATGCGCGCTGGCGAACTCGAACCGTCCTGACGGCGTGGCGAATCCTCCGTCGGCATAGGGACGGAGATCGTCGGGCAACGGAAGGTGGATCACCGCATCGCGACGCAGAGTGTCGGCATCGACGTTGGCCAAGTACTTGGCGAGCAACGACTCGTCGGACTCGAACAATTCGGGTTCGGTGAATCCCATCGCGCGTGAGAGGCGCCGCCACAGTTCGGTATTGGGCACGCTCTCGCCCACCGGCTCGATGGCTTGGTGGTTGAAACCCAAGTAGAGGTGGTCC
>VERK01000166.1 GCA_018882725.1 Actinomycetota bacterium
GACTGCGCACCGCGCTGCACCACTCGTCGTCGGAGCTGACGGCGATCCTTGCCGTCGATCTGGTGCGGGTGTCCCGGGCAGTGGTCGACGACATGATCAGCACACTCGATCCGAGTGACGTGGTCGCGGCGGCGGTCGGACGGTCCGGTCAGCGCCAGGGATTGATCTCGGTCTGGCGAACGGTCGCAGCGCGTCAGGTCGTCGACTCGTGGTTCGCGAAAGGGGAGCGCTCCATCCATGGGTTGCTCGCGACGATCGACGTCCGCTGGGTCGAGGTGGACGACGACCTTCTCCGAAATGTGAACACACCCGGCGATCTCGTCGAGGAGTAGGTTGGCCCCGCAGTCAAGGAGATGTCCATGGTCAGAGAAATCGACGTCGAAGAACTCGAGGGATTGGGAACCGTTCCACTGATCGACGTTCGGGAACCCGACGAATACGAATCCGGCCACGTTCCCGGCGCCATCCTCGTACCGCTCGGGTCCGTCCCCGCCGCTGATCTTTCGTCGTTCAGAGGTTCGACGTTGTACGTCATCTGCAAGTCGGGTGGTCGCAGCATGCGAGCCTGCGAGTTTCTGGCCGACAACGGATTCGACGTCGTCAACGTCGCCGGCGGAACCATGGCCTGGGTCACCAGCGGTCGCTCGGTCGTCGAAGGATCGTCTCCGTCGTGACATTGCGCTGGGTCGACAGCGACGCCGACCTCGCCGAACTGATCGGTGACATGTCGGTGGCATCCCGAATCGCTGTCGACACCGAATTCCATCGCGAGCGCACCTACTACCCGCGTTTGGCTCTCATGCAGTTCGCGTGGGAATCGTCCGGACAACAACACGTTGCGTTGGTCGATCCACTCGCGTGTGACGTCAAGGCTCTCATCGATCTCTTTCGGTCCGACCGTTTGTTCGTGTTCCACGCCGCTCAACAGGACCTCGACGTGCTCGCGCACTCGCTCGGTACTGGACCGGCCTCGATCTTCGACACTCAACTCGCGGCCGGCTTCGTCGGATACGCCACTCCGTCGCTCGCCAACCTGGTGAACGCCGAACTACGGCGATCGCTTCCGAAAGGCGATCGCCTCACCGATTGGCTTCGGCGACCACTCACCGAAGCCCAGAAGGACTACGCGGCGGCCGATGTCGAGTATCTGTTCGAATTGACCGACCGTCTTGAGAAGGCGCTTCGCGAGCGGAACCGCCTCGAGTGGGCTCACGAAGCGTGTCGCGAACTTCTGCAGCGCAAAGTAGGTCCCTCCGATCCGACGCTGGCCTGGACGCGGATGAAGGACTTGCGCGCCATGCGGCCTCGTACTCGTGGAGTGCTGGCTGCGGTGGCCGAGTGGCGCGAACGACGGGCCATGGCCAGCGACATTCCGCCCCGCCAGGTTCTTCCCGACTTGGCTCTTCAAGGAATCGCCCAACGCGAACCTCGTTCGCTGTCCGATCTCGCGCAAGCGCGCGGCGTCGACGACCGACACACGCGTGGCACGATCGGTAACGAGATCCTCGCCGCGGTGGCTCGCGGGCTCGACGCTCCGCTCGAACTTCCGGCCGTGGAAGGCGACGAACTCGATCGTCGTCTTCGACCGGCCGTCACCTTGGTGTCGGCCTGGTTGAGCGAGGTGGCACGCCGCGAGGAGATCGACCCCATGCTGGTCGGTACCCGAGCCGACATCGTCGAATTCCTGCGCGACGAACCCGACGCCCGCCTGGCTCACGGATGGCGGTTCGATCTCGTCGGTCGAGACCTCGGAGCCTTGGTGGCGGGACGTACCGGGCTGGCCTTCGATGGCCAGGGCGGCCTGGTCATGTTCGAGGCTCCCTCCGCAGAGGCGCTCTGACCAGGCTTTTCGCGGCAAATCCCGAGCAGGCCCGTCCGCCAACCCCTACACTTTCTGCGTTCGGCTGCTCAGCCGTGTTCAGCCCCCAAGAACTAGTTCGGAGCCCTGCAGTGAAAAAGGGTCGACATCGCCGCTTCGAAGAAGCGCGCAAGTTGAAGCAAGCCGGTCCCAGTGCATTCGACCTGGGCCTCGGCAACGATCGCTCTCCGCGTTCGGAAGATGACGAGTACGCCGCCCTCGCCGAGAAGTACGGCGTGGTCTTCGATGAGGACGATTCCGAACTCGACGACGAATCCGACGACCAGTAGTTCGTCGATGAATCACCAGCTCCGGAACGTAGCTCTCGTCGCGCACGTCGACCATGGCAAGACCACGTTGGTTGACGCCTTGTTGCGTGCGACGGGAACCTTCGCCGCTCACCAGGCAGTCGTCGATCGCGTGATGGACTCCAACGACCAGGAACGTGAACGCGGTATCACGATCCTCGCCAAGGCCGCGTCCATCACCTGGAACGGCGTGAAGATCAACTTGGTCGACACACCTGGTCACGCCGATTTCGGAGGCGAGGTCGAGCGAGCCCTCACGATGGTCGATGGAGTCATTCTTCTCGTCGACGCGGCCGAAGGACCGTTGCCGCAGACGCGTTATGTGTTGCAGAAGGCATTGGCCCGTGATCTGCCGGCAATCGTCGTCATCAACAAGGTCGACCGTCAGGACGCCCGCCCCGACGAGGTCCTCGACGAGGTGTATCAACTCTTCATCGATCTCGAAGCGGCCGACCATCACATCGAGTTCGACGTGATTTCGGCGGTGGCGCGCGAAGGCCGGGCGATGAAGGGCCTCGGAATGCCAGCGGAGGATGCCGATCTCGCTCCGTTGCTCGACGCGATCATCTCGCGGATTCCGGCCCCGCCCGGGGATCCCACGGCCCCCCTCCAGGCTCTCGTGACCAATCTCGACGCCAGTGATTACCTCGGGCGACTGGCCATCGGTCGCATCTATCAGGGGCAGTTGCGCAAGGGCGAGATGGTCGCTCTCCTCGAAGAGGAGTTCGCGGAGGGTCAACCTCCCCTGAAACGTCGTCTCAGTTCTTTGATGTCGTTCGCTGGTGTCGGTCGGGCCGACGAGGAGGTTCTGTCAGCCGGCGACCTTTTCGTCGTGGCCGGCTTCCCAGAAGTGGAAATCGGCGACACCATCGCGGCGATCGATACGCCCGTGGCTCTCACTCGATTGTCGGTCGACGAGCCCGTTCTGGCCATGACGTTCGGGGTGAACACCTCACCGTTCGCCGGCCGCGAGGGCAAATACTTGACCTCGCGACACATCCTCGATCGATTGCGCCGCGAGGTTCTGGGCAACGTGTCCATCAAACTGCGCGAGACCGACACCGCCGATGTGATGGAGGTGGCCGGTCGCGGAGAACTGCAGTTGGCGGTTCTCATCGAGTCGATGCGTCGCGAAGGTTACGAACTCCAGGTGAGCCGACCCGAGGTGATCACCAAGGAAGTGAACGGCAAGAAGTTCGAGCCGCTCGAGCGCGGAGTGTGCGACGTTCCCGACGAGCACGTCGGTACCGTGACGCAGGCTCTCGCCCCTCGCAAGGGTCGCGTGACCGATCTTCGCTCCGGCGACCCAGGGCGAACCATCGTCACCTTCGAATGCCCGAGCCGTGGCCTCATTGGATTCCGATCGCTACTGCTGTCGGCCACACGCGGTACCGCGATGCTCCATCAGCACCACGCTGGATGGACACCGTGGGCGGGTGAGCTACCGCACCGCAGTGGTGGCGCGATGATCGCTGACCGCGAGGGAATGGTCACGGCGTACGCCCTCGACAATCTTCAGTTGCGCGGCGAATTGTTCGTGCAACCAGGCGACAAGGTGTACGAAGGAATGGTCGTAGGCGAGAGTGCGCGCGGTGACGAGATGGTGGTCAATGCCGTGCGAGCCAAGGAGAAGACCAACATCCGCACCCACAGCCATGACGACGGCGTCAAGTTGGCTGCGGCCCGGATTCACACCCTCGAAAGTGCGATCGAATGGATCGCCGACGACGAGTTGGTCGAAGTGACGCCCGCCAACATCCGCGTGCGCAAACGCCACCTCGGCCTCGAAGATCGCCGCAAGGCGTTCAAGCAGGCAAACGCCTGAGCGTTACTTCTTGGCTGACTGGCGCTGACGCCGAGCCGTGAGTCGTACCTCGGCCTCGTGGGGAAGGGGAGTGTTGCGCGGTCGCTCGAGAAGTTCGACGATGCAGTCGTAGACCTTCTTGCCCACGAGTTCGACGATCTCGTCGCGCAGGTACTTGTAGACCGGTTCACGACCGACGAACGCGTCGGGCGTGTCGGTGCACCACCAGTGGAATTCGTCGCCGCTCACACCCCAGTCGCGGCGCTTCCACTCACGCAGGATGGTGGTCACCCAACCGGTGTCGTCCTCGGAGTGCTCGAGGTGAACGGGCAACTGCCAGCAGACCGTGGGTTTCCAATCGAGCGGACGTTCACCTGCTTCGAGGGCTCCGATGTGGAGAGCACAACCCTCGCCACCGGCGAAACCCGGACGGTTCAAGAAGATGCAGGCTCCGTCGACGCGACGCGTCGCTGTCTCTCCGCTGGGCATCTTCTTCAGGAAGCCGGAATTGGCCTTCTTCTTGAACTGCCAGTTCTTCTCGGTCAGGCGGACGGCGTGCTTGACAACCTTGGCCACGTCTTCCTCGTCGCCGAAGTGCGCGCCATACGAGCAGCACCCCTGATTGAGGTGCGTGGCGTCAGTTTCGAGGACTCCCTTGCAGCCTTCGCCGAAGATGCACTTCCACGAGGACCGCAGGAACGTCGCGTCGACGATCCAGGTCCGCTGCTCGGTGGGGTCTTCGAACGAGACCATTTCGTGCAGGTCTTCGTAGCGCTTGTTCACGCCGGGTACGGGAACTCGTCGAGGGGTCACCAGGACAGGCTAAGGGGAGCCAGAGGTAATCTGTGAATCCCATGACTCGTCGTCCCCCGCGTACCGCCAACGAACTTCGCCAGTCGTTCACCGACTTCTTCGTGAGCAAGTCGCACACGGCCGTCCCGTCGGCGAGTCTGATCCCGCACGACCCCACGGTTCTCTTCACGGTCGCCGGCATTGTTCCGTTCAAGCCCTACTTCGTCGGAGACGAGGTCGCGCCTTTCAAA
>VERK01000167.1 GCA_018882725.1 Actinomycetota bacterium
GGCCTACACCCCCGCTCAGCAACGGGTCATCGACGTGATCGGACGCAGCGCTGGCCGGTCCGACATCCCCGATTCGCTGGCCACCGAGCTGAGGGCCGAACTCTACGAAGCGCTGCAACCGGTCCTCGACCTTCTCCCCGACGGAAAGTCGTACGAGAACCGTTTCTTCCTCAACAAGAACGCGCTCACCAATGTTCACTCGTGCGAGGCCTTCTTCGTGGGCGGCCAAGGCGAGTTCGAATGGAACATCGCCAACTCGCGCGGCACGATCGTTCACAAGGCGGTCGAAGTCTCCGCACACACTCGCGGCGACGTCTTCCCGAGTGATCTCATCGAAGAAACCATCGCCCGACTCTCCAACGATTCGTCGAAGAACATCTCCGAGTTCCTGGTCACTCTCGACGAATTCGGTCGGGCCGAACTGCTCGCCGAATGCAGTTCTCTGCTCACCCGCTTCTTCGAAGGGTTCCCACCCATCAAGAAGCAGTGGCATCCCCAAACCGAGTCGGCCATGACCCTCAATCTCGCCAACAACCGGGTGCGCGTTCAGGGCAAGGTCGATCTCGCCCTCGGTCGTCCACCCGACAAGGTCATCATCGACTTGAAGACGGGCAACGCCTTCGGTGCCCATCGCGAGGATCTTCGTTTGTACGCGCTCATCGACCTGCTGGCCATCGGCCACGCCCCGCGCAAAGTGGCCAGCTACTACATCGACTCGGCCGAGATTCACGCCGAAGACATCACCGAGGGCACGTTGCGATCGGCGTGTCGTCGCTTGGCCGTCGGATTGGTCCGAGCGATCGAGTTGAAGTTGGGCAACGCCGAACCCGTGCGCCGTCCGGGCAACAACTGTCGTTGGTGCACTCTGCTCGATTCGTGCGACGAAGGCCAGGCCTACATCGCGCAACGCAACGAAGAAGAGGGCTGGTAGTTCAGTTCGACGACACGTGGGGCGACATGATCGCCACTGCTGTACCGAGCCCGACATCGCTCTTCACCGTGGCGATGCGCCGACCCGGCTGAACCGCGTCTCGCGGAGCACCCACCACGTCGGGACCCCACTTCGTCACCGTGGCGTCGAGATCGTTCACGATCAGAACCACACCCCACAAGTGGGCTGGGCGATCGGCGGGCAGGTCGGGGCGTTCGACCACTTCCAGAATCACGCGTCCGGCACGGTGAAAACCTTGGCGAACCCCGCCACCGGCGTCACGGATTCGCTTGAGCGGCAATCCAGTGGCCGCGGTGATCGCCCCACACGTTCGGTCGAGCGACGGCGTCATCACGACCACCTGATCGATGGACACCACACCCGACGGATGGACGGGTGAATCACTCGGTTCGGCCACACCCGTGACCACGCCGTCGATGAGTTCGGATGACGATTCGAGGAACGACCAACCGACGAGTCCGGCGGGCTCTGTTTCGGAGACCTCGTCGAAGGAGACGCGCACTCCGTCGATGGAGAACGACGGAGCCGCGGACGGTGACACCAAAGAAGGTGTCGCGGGAGAGAAGATCAAGCCGAGGCGACGCCAAGGCTCAGGGGAGGCAGATAGTCGAAGTTCGGTGAGCAGAATCAGCCGCGGCCCATGTTGGGACGCTTGCCGTGATTGGCCTTCGACCGACGGAGCCGTGCCTTGCGCTTCTTGGTCTTCTTCGACATAGGGACTGCACGCTACCGCCCGGATCGCGCGACGCCTCGCCCCCGACCGCGTCCGACCAGTACCCCGATGCCCACCGCCAGGACGAGGGAACCCCCGATAGCCGCCATCTCCCCTCGCCCGGTCACCGGCATCACCGCAGGTGACAGCGGTCGCTCGACCACCGCCGATACCACATCGGGTTCGGCCAGCACATCGCACACCGCCGACGGGCTTTCGGTGGAGAACACGACCCCCACCGATCCGACTGGTAGGACGATGGACGCCCGTCCGTCGTCGTCGGTGACGAGCACCTCGGGTGGTGTGGCCGGTGCACCTCCCGCCATGGTGAACGACGCGTACACCTGATGTCCGGCGAGTGGCTCGCTGCCATCGTGAAGAAACGCCGTCGCGGTGACTTCGAGATCGGTGGCGAGAGAACCCGTGATGGAATACGGCACGCACACCGGAACCGGTGACGTGCCCAACGGAGTCGATGGTGTACTTCCTGACGCGTCGCGGAGCATGGCCCGATGTGGGGCCGACCCCGTCGCAGAGGCGACGGATAGCCTCGACTACTTCATGGAACGTTTCGGTCTCGTCGGCCTCCCGAATGCGGGCAAGAGCTCTTTGTACAACGCCCTCACTGGAGGCGGTGCTCTGGCCGCTCCGTACGCGTTCGCAACCAAGGACCCCAACATCGGTGTCGCCAAGGTTCCCGACGATCGTCTCGATCGCCTCGCGGCGATGTCGAAGAGCAAGAACGTGGTGCACGCCGCGGTGCAGGTGGTCGACATCGGCGGTTTGGTGGAAGGTGCGAGCAAGGGCGAAGGCCTCGGCAACAAGTTCCTGGCCAACATTCGCGAGGTCGACGCGATCGTGCTGGTTCTGCGCGCCTTCGTCGACGACGACGTGCCCGGTCCGTCCGATCCGATCGAACACCTCCGCGTCGTCGAGATCGAACTGGCCCTGGCCGACCTCGAGACTGTCGAGAAGCGGCTCGGTCAGGCTCAGCGTCAGGCCAAACTCGATCGCAATCTGATTCCGGAGGTCGAAGCCCTCGAAGCGGCCCAGGCCTCGCTCAGCGATGGTCGACCCCTCTACCGAGCCGGCCTCAAGGCCGAGTACCGCGAGGCACTCGCACCGCACTTCCTTCTCACCAACCGCCGCGTGCTCGCGGTGGCCAACGTGGGTGAGAACGAACTCGACACCATTCCGGCCGTCGAGGCGCGACTGGCCGCCGAATTCAACGACGCCGGCGACAACGTGGAAGTGATCGGCATGTGCGTGCAACTCGAAGCCGAGGCCGCCGCCATCGACGATCCGGTCGAGCGAGCTGGCGTGCTCGAAGGCTTCGGACTCGGTGAGGGCGCGTTGTTCCGCATGGTGCGTTCGGCGTACCACCTGCTCGGTCTGCGCACGTTCTTCACCACCGGCGAGAAGGAGTCCCGCGCGTGGACCTTCCGTGCCGGCTCGAGTGCCCCCGAATGCGCGGGGCGTATTCACTCCGACTTCCAGCGCGGTTTCATCAAGGCCGAGGTCATCCATTGGGACGAACTGCTCGAACTCGGTTCGTGGACCAAGGCCAAGGAAGTTGGCAAGATTCGGGTGGAGGGCAAGGAGTATCACCCGACCGACGGCGACGTGATGGAGTTCCGGTTCAACGTGTGACCGGCTCGCGCTCGTCGTCGTCGAATCACCGATCATGAGCGAGCACACAGTGTCCGGAGCCGCCTGGCTGATGAGCGACGGTCGCGTCCTGGCCAGCGCCGAGATCGCCACGTCGCGACGTGATCGTCGCCATGGTCTCATTGGGCGTCGCTCTTTGTCGGGAGCACTCGTTCTCGCGCCCTGTTCGTGGGTGCACACGATCGGCATGTCGTTTCCGCTCGACGTCGCCTACCTCGATCGCGACGGTGTGGTGATCAAGACCGTGCAGATGGATCGATTCCGCGTGGGGGCACCGGTCCCCCGCGCCCGTTCGGTCGTCGAAGCCGAGCGTGGCGCCTTCGCCCGCTGGGGTTTGCGTGTGGGCGATCGCCTCGAGATTCGTGAGCCCTCGTGAGCCGACTCGTTCTCATCGCCACGCCACTCGGCAATCTCGGTGATCTCGCACCACGCGCCCTGGAAGAACTCCGTTCGGTCGGGCTGGTGTGCTGCGAAGACACGCGGCGAACCGGACTCCTCCTCAACAATCTCGGCATCGCTGCGACATTGATGCGCCTCGACGAGCACACAGAAGTGGCATCCATTCAGCGAGTGATCGATGCGCTCGACGAAGGTCGCGATGTTGCACTCGTTTCCGATGCCGGCACTCCCGCCATCAGCGACCCGGGTGAACGTCTCGTCGCCGCCGTGGCCGAAACGGGGCACGTGATCACATCGGTGCCCGGACCGTCAGCGGTGGTGATGGCCGTGACTCTGAGTGGCCTTCCCACCAGTCGGTTCGTGTTCGAAGGCTTCTTGCCCCGATCGGGTCGCGAACGCGACGCTCGGCTCGCCGAGATCGCCCGCGAAACCCGGACTTCTGTGCTCTACGAGGCGCCGCATCGCATCGAGCGCACACTCGCCGACTTGGCCGGCGCGTGTGGCGACGACCGGCGCGGCGCCATCTGTCGTGAACTCACCAAAGTTCACGAAGAAGTTCGCCGAGGCTCGTTGGGCGAACTGATCGGCACCCTTGGTGAACCACGAGGCGAGTACGTGATCGTCGTAGCCGGAACCTCACCGTCGGCTGCCGCATCGGAAGCCGATGTCGACGATGCGCTTCGGAACGAACTGGAGGCTGGGTCGTCGGTGCGCGATGCTGCCGACGCCGTGTCGTCGAGACTGGGTGTGTCACGCAAGATCGCGTACGACCGCGCACTCGTCCTCCGGAACTCGCCTCGCAACTCGCTCCCAAACTCTCCCGGCACCTGAGCAACTCTGCAACACCCTCGTGCAACGATGGATGCACGACATCGAACCAGCCGAAACTCTGCAACACCCCCTCGGTACGGTGCGAGCAATTCTCCATCGGTGCATGAGCACCCTGTTGTCACTCCGAATCAGGAGCCAGTCCGATGACTCTGGTCGTCGAAGACACATCCAGCCACCGCCCCATCGAGACGATGACGCTGGCCGAACTACGCACACGTCTCGACGAGATCAGGCGCGCCGAGGCATCCCTGGCCGCCGAGAAGATTCGCATCGTCTCACGGATGCACAACATGGTCCACGACGATCAGCCGACGTACGTCGTCCCCGAATCCGAACTGATCTCCCATGCGGGCCTCTCCGGGCGTGAAGCCCGTGCACTCCTGGCGCGAACCAACGCCGTCGAAGTGGCTCCAGTGTTCGGTCACTTGCTCGCCGAGGGGCTCACGAC
>VERK01000168.1 GCA_018882725.1 Actinomycetota bacterium
CCGCCAATACCGAAGGTCAGGAGAAGCCGGTGTTCTGCGCTGGCGCCGACCTGAAGGCCATCAACTCGGGGCAGGCCGGTGGACTCAACACCAAGCGCGGCGGATTCGCCGGCTTCGTGTATCGCGAACGCCGCAAACCGATCATCGTCGCGGTCGACGGATTGGCCACCGCCGGTGGATGCGAAATCGTTCTCGCCGCTGATCTCGTGGTTGCGACCACTCGCTCGTCGTTCGGCTTGGCCGAAGTGAAGCGCAACCTGATCGCTGGTGCGGGCGGACTGTTCCGTCTGCCACGAGCGATCGGACAGGCCGCCGCGATGGAGGCCATCCTCACCGGTGAACCAATCCCGGCCGAGCGCGCGTACCACCTCGGCTTGCTGTCACGTCTGGTCGCTCCCGGCGAGGCCATGAACGAAGCCCGCAAGTTGGCCGACCAGATCACCGCGTGCGCTCCCCTCGCGGTCTACGCGAGCCGCCAGGTGGTTCTCGCGGCGGCGTACGAAGATGACGAGACCCTGAAGAACCTCACCAACTCGCTGTTCGCCGGCGTGATGGCGTCCGAGGACACCAAAGAGGGCCTCACCGCGTTCATCGAGAAGCGTCCCCCCAACTGGACGGGTCGCTGAGTCCTCGGGCTCAGACCTCCAGCACCTTCGACACCACGATCGAACGGGCCGTCACACCGGCTCGTTCGTAGAGATTCTTCGTCTCACGATCGCCCGGTAGAGCCACCGCTTCGAAGAACGAACAACCGCGGGCCGCTTCCATGGCAGCCGCGATGAGCGCGTCACCGCAACCGAGTTCGCGAGCCTGTTCGACCACGTACACACGATCGACGGTGTACACGTCGCCGCGCTCGCGTTGCTCGCTCCGACGCCCGATCAAGAAGCCGACGACCACCTCGTCGATGGTGGCCACCAGAGTCGATTCGACCCACGCGTCACCCTCGAGCGCCTCGTGTTCGGCCAACCACGCGGCCCCGCCGCGCTGGTCGGCCAATCCGGCACGAGCAGACGCGTCGATGATCCGGCAGATTTCAGCATCGGCCGTCGAGGCCGGCCGCACCACCGGTTCGACGCTCATTTCGTCATGACGGAATGAGCGGACAGGAGTCGTCCCCAACCGGACACGTGGGCGCACCCTTGCGAACCAACAAGAAGCACTGCGGACACATGCGCTCGTCCGGACGCTTGGGTTGGATGCTGGTCTCGGGGTCGACGTTCGACGGAAGCTCTTCTTCCTCTTCCTGCTCCTCGTCCTCACTGCGCTCGCGGAGGCGCTCGTCGAGAATGTGGGCCAGGTCGGCTTCCACGTCATCGGCCGTCGTGAGGTCTTCGTCCTCGTCCTCGACCGCGCGCTTGGGCCGCACCACCGCGGCCGACTCATCCTCTTCGGATTCGTCTACCGCAGCCCCTTCGTCGACGTCGACGTCGTCGAGTTCCTCCTCGTCCAGTTCGTCCTCGTCGAGAAGATCGATGTCGACGTCGTCGTCTTCACCTTCCTCGAGAAAACCTTCTTCGTCGAGGTCCTCAGCGTCGATTTCGTCGTCAGATGCCATGGGCCCGCCTCCTTCTTGGGGGCGGATAATAGGCATACATGGCGCCCAGGGGCCCGGATCCCCGGGTGACGATGGTCACCGACCGCTGCGACGGGCTTCGGCGCGCCGTTCGGCGGCCAAACGTTCGAGTTCGGGAGCCTCGACGGTCATGTGCGTCATCGCTTCGGCCACGGCGCGATGGCCGGCCTGCTCAGCGATCAAACGATGCATCTCCAGGGCCACGCGCCGGTACGCCGGATGGCCCTGCGGCGACGATCGCAACTCGAGCATGTGCATGGCCTCACGGGCGTTGAACTGCATCACGTACCGCACGCGATACGCCATGGACACCGCGTAGCTCGCCTGGTGCGGGAAGTCGACTTTCAGTGCGTCGTACAACCCCGCCGAGCGCGTCATCACCTCATCGAACACCGAGGCCATTCCGGCTTCGTCCACCAAGTCGGGGCGCGTGTACCCGTGGTTCGGTGTGAGCGGTTGCCATTCGATCGTGAGCAAGCGGTGCCGCTGCAAGTCGCGGAACGCGCCGTAGTCGGACAAGACGTCGAAGCGATAGTCGATACGTTCGAACGCGCGGCCCGGACGATGGCGGCGGTTCTCGCGATCGCCGATGTACGACCGCAAGATCGCGACCTTCTCGGTCTGACTCATGGTCTCGACCTTGGCCAGGATCTGCGACTCGGGCAGGCTCGTGTGCGAGTAACAGATCGCGGCGATCAGCTTGTTCTCCCCGTCGGGATCCCAATCGGTCAGTACCACCGGCGCGCTGTGTTCGACGGGAGTTTCGGCGAACAACTCCCCCACGAGTTCGGACGTCTCGAGACGAGTGGTCGAGAGATAGTCGCTCCAACGGCCACCGCGATCGGCCAGATCGACGCGACGCAGGAAGCTCGGGATCACCTTGCGCAATTCTTCGAGCATCAGTGCCGCGTACTGCTGGGCCTCCGGAAGCGGATGCGCACGCATGCGAATGAGCATGGACTCGTAGGCCTGGCCACTCGCGTAAATGCCCACGTTCGACAACGACGACGACGGGAGAACGCCGCGCACCGCATCGAGGGCCTTGGCCCGCGTGGCCTGCCTGAACACGAAGTCGCTGTCGGCCGGATCACGCTTGACCGTGGCCCGCACGTGATCAGTGACCTTCTCCATGAGCAACGAGTACGAGTCGAACATTCGATCCATGTCGCCCACGTAACGCGTACCGAACCGGGAGTTCAGGATGTCGAGATCGCGGTAGAAGCGATAGCGCCCGGCCAGACGCGCGTCGTAGGCGATGTAGCGAGTGCTCTGCTCGAGGTAACTGGCCAAGCGGCCCCATTCGAGGATCTTGGTGAGAACGTTGGATGCTTGCTCGCAGGCCAGGTGCACGCCACCCAACTGCGCCACCGAATCGTCCCCGTATTCGAAGAACACCTTTTCGTACAACTCTTCGGCGCGCTCGAGACCGATCGTGGCGTCGACACCCTGATCGCCGGCGATGTCGAGATCGCCCACGAACTCGTCGAGGAACAAGCGGCGCAGGCTCTTACTGCTACGGCTGTAACGAGCGAAGAGGGCGCCCTTCACCACCTCGGGCAGGTTCACCAGCGCGAAGACCGGGCCGTCGAGGTTGGTGAAATACCTCCGGAGAACATCGGCCTCGTCCGGGGTGAATTCCTCAGGCGCGTAGACCGTCACGGGAGACAACGCTAGTTGCCGGCCCCCTGACGCCCGGGGAACCCTGAACGGGCTGACCAGCGGAAAGTCGAACTCAGGCGAGGACGTCGACGTCGCGCGGCAGGGTGGCGAACTCGTCGTTCACTCGCGCACGAAGTCGCTCGTCGAGCCACAGGTCGACGACGGTCATGGCCATGGCACGCGCACCGTCGATGACGGCGCGGTCGCCCGCCTCCGAACCGGCGTATTCAGTGAAGTCACGGGTGTGGATCGGCACACCCGCTGGAGCCACCTGGATCATCGGATGAATGGACGGCACGAGATACGACACGTTGCCCATGTCGGTCGAGCCCATCACGCGACGGCCCGTGACGCGCGGATCGACCACGTCACGTCCGACCGACTTCATGTTGGCTGCATACGCAGCTGCCAACGTCTCGTTGTCGCGCACTTCGGCGTAGAAGTGGCCGTCCCACGTGGCATCCATCGTGCAACCGCATGCCTGCGTCGCACCCTCGAGACACGACAGCACTCGGCTCTTCAGCGGTTGCAGACTCGCGGAGTCGGCCGCCCGCACGTACCACGTGGCGGCAGCCCGGCGCGGCACGATGTTCGGCTTCTCCCCCGCCTCGGTGAAGATGCCGTGAATGCGTTCGTTCGGACGGATGTGCTGACGCAACGCAGCGATGTTCATGTAACCGAGAACTGCGGCATCGAGCGCGTTGCGGCCCTCCCAGGGTGCGGCCGACGCGTGGGCTTCACGTCCGTGATACACCACGTCGACCGTGTGAATGGCGAGTGAGTCCATGCGCAGCAGATCGGCATCAGCCGGATGGACCATCATCGCGGCGGCACCCGACGAGAACGCGCCTTGTCGAGCCATGTAGATCTTGCCGCCACCACCTTCTTCGGCCGGCGTGCCCAGGATGCGCACGGTTCCGCCGATGTCACGTGCGATGGCCGCAGCCGCCAGACCCGCACCGAGACCAGCACCCGCGATCACGTTGTGGCCGCAACCATGGCCGATGCCGGGCAACGCGTCGTATTCGAGCAACACGAGCACTTCGGGTCCGGTCGTTCCGACCGTGGCTTCGAACGCCGTGTTCACTCCGTACGCATGGCGCACGACGGGCAGACCGGCTTCCTCGAGTATCGACGTCAGTAGATCGTGGGCGAAGACTTCCTCGAAGTTGAGTTCGGGGTGCGAATGAATCGCGCGACTCGCCGCCACGATCCGATCGGACCACCGATTGATCTCGGCTTCGATACGCGACTTGGCCTCGGACGCGACGGCAGACATGCGATCACCGTAGTCGGTCGGTCGATCAGGGCGTCGTGGCGACCCACACCGTCGCTCGATCCGGATGCAGTCGTGCCGACCACCTGTCCACCGGACCGATCCGATGTCCGTCGACCACCAGGATCGACCGCGACGATCCAGCCGTCTCGGTGACCGAACTCGACCGGATCGCCGGATGTGGAACGTGTTCACCGCGCGGGAGTCGCCGCCGAGCCGACCAACGCTGGCGAATCGTCATGGCTCCATCGACCACGATCGACTCCATTCGGCCGTCGTTCGGATGACCCCGCGGCGCCACGTCGAACTCGTTCACGAACTGAGCGTTCATCACGGCGACGATCGGGCCGCGCCACCATCCACCACGCCAGAGCGACGATCGGGCCACACAGTGGGCAACCGCCCAGGTCGTCTGCGATCGGCCGGCGCACACGTACTCGACTTCGATCAGATCGAGACCCACTTCGATGCCGCTTTCTCCTCGACCGGCCACACCG
>VERK01000169.1 GCA_018882725.1 Actinomycetota bacterium
GTTCGGCAATGCGCGGTTTCACATCCTTGGTGTCGAGACGGAAGTAGTCGGCGATGTCGTACACGGTTCCGACACCGAGAGCCCGCGTCGCCTTGTCGACGAGTTCACGCTGGGCGTCGACAGCCGACGGCGTGTGCGCGCGCAGATGTTGGGCCGGAATGATTCGCTCGGGCAGGTCGTACACACGAGCGAAGTCACGCGCACGACGGGTGGCAGTGAGTTGTCCGCACATGAACAGGTACTCAAGGGCGATTTTGCCGTCGTCCCAGTCCCACCACGAACCTTTCGGCCCACGACGCTCCTGTAGATCGGCCGCGGTGATGGAACCATCGCGCGCAACTCGTTGAAGCACTTCGTCGACGAACGACGGGCGCCGCTTCAGAAGGCTGCGCGCCGACTGCCACGGTCCGTGCTGGCTGCGCTCCATCTTCCAGCGCCACAGACGATGATCGCGGGTCGGAACATGAGCCGCTTCGTGAGCCCAGTACTCGAAGAGTTCACCCTGCGCCGTCGCCGCTGGAATCAGATCGCGGCGGTGAGCACCTAGACGCGAAAAGACCGGCAACTCTTGGCTGCGAACCAGAACATTGACCGAATCGATCTGAATGACACCCATGGTGTCGACCGCGGTTCGTAGATGCCGACGATCGACACGACCAGTCGGCCGCGCACGATCGAGTCCCTGCGCTGCCAGGGCGATGCGTCGCGCCTCGGGAAGCGGCAGTGAACGCGTGCGGTCAGTCGGCGACGCTGATCGTGACCGAGTTGATGACGACATCGGTACGCGGACGATCGCCCGGGCCGGTGGGAACGTTCTGCATCGCTTCCACGACGTCGAGTCCCTTCACGACCTTGCCGAACAACGAATAGAGAGGTGGCAGACGCACGCCGTCGGAACCACTGATCAGGAAGAACTGAGATCCGTTGGTGTTGGGACCAGCGTTGGCCATCGCCAGCGAACCGATCTCGTACTGACCGGCCTTGGGCAGTTCGTCTTCGTACTGATAGCCCGGGCCGCCGCGACCGGTGCCGGTGGGGTCGCCGCCCTGGCACACGAAACCCTTGATGATGCGGTGGAAGATGATGCCGTCGTAGTAATGGTTCAACGCGAGGAACACGAAGCTGTTGACGGTCTTCGGAGCCTTCACCGCGTCGAGAGCGATGACCAGCTCGCCCATCGACGTGCTCATGGTGGCGGTGTATCGCTTGGTCGAATCGATTCCCATGGGCGGGTAGGCCCGAAACTTCTGCTGCTTGGGGGCTGATCCATCGAAGGGCGGGAAGGTCTCTGACATGAGGGACGACGCTACCTCCCACCACTACATTGGGTTCGTGGCCGACAACACCCGACCCGACGAACCGTCGATCGACGACATCGAACGCGATCTCGCCGATGTGGAGGCCGCAATGACCCGGCTCGAATCCGGCACCTACTGGACGTGCGAGGTCACGGGACGGCCGATCCCCGACGACGCCCTCGAGTCCAACCCTCTGATTCGTCGACTCCCGTCCTGACGAGCAGACTGGCGGGGTGAGTACTCGCCAAGTCACCGTGTCGGTCAATGGAGTCGATCTTCAAGTCACCGAAGCTGGCAATCCATCGAATCCGTGCGTGGTTCTGTGCCACGGCTTCCCTGAATCGGCCCGTTCCTGGCGTCACCAGGTGTCGTTCCTCGCCAACGCGGGGTACCACGTGATCGCACCCGACCAACGCGGCTACGGGTTCTCGTCTTCACCGAAGCGGGTGGAGGACTACGGGATTCGCCAACTCACCGGCGACATCATGGCTCTGCTCGACCATTACGGACACGAGACCGCCACGCTCGTCGGTCACGACTGGGGCGCGCTCGTGGTGTGGGACGCCGGACGACTCCACCCCCACCGCTGCAACGCGATCGTGGCCGTCAGCGTTCCGCTCACGCCGTGGCCTGGTCGTCCGACCGATCTGTTCAAAGCCATGTTCGGCGACCGCTTCTTCTACATGCTCTACTTCCAACCAGTCGGACCAGCCGAGCGCGAACTCGAGGCCGACGTGCGCCGCACGATGCACGCGATCATGTGGGGCGCCTCAGGCGAGATGTACAAGGGAATTCCCACTGACATCCCGCCCATGGAAGGAACCGGGTTCCTCGACATGTTCAAGGACGTTCCCGAACGACTTCCGTCCTGGCTCACCGCCGACGATCTCGACACGTACGTGAAGCAATACACCAACAGCGGCTTCTTCGGACCGGTGTCGTGGTACCGCAACCTCGATGCCAACTACGACATCATGAAAGACATCCCCTTCGACGTGATGACGATGCCGACGTTCTTCATCGGTGGATCGAAAGACGGTGTGATCGCGTCCCGCCTCGACACCATCGACACGACCAACTCGATCACTCCCAACTACAAGGGAAGTGTGATCATTCCCGAAGCCGGGCACTGGACCCAGCAGGAGAAGCCGGACGAGTTCAACGCGGCGCTTCTGGGTTTCCTGCAGACTCTCTGAGCGCTCGCGGAATCCACTCCGAGGTCGGGAATCGGCCGGCCCACACCGACTCGGGCTCGACACCATGCGGCGGCCAATTGGTGTCGCACGTGTACGCATGCCACTCGAACGGGTTGCGGTAGTACGCATAACGATCGATCTCAGTGGAGAGAGGTCGATCGTTGCGTGACACGGCTCGACGCACGAGCGACACGACCACTCCCCCGATGAACCACGAGATGTAGGCGATCGGATACAACGGTCCGAACAGGCGTTGTTGCCACACATGAACGTCTTCGTGATCAGTCACGAGCTTGCGACGTCGTTCGGTGAGCACGCCGTCTCGTCCCGCCGCGCCATTGATGACCGTGCCGATGGTGACAGCGAATCCGCGGCGCAACACGAACCCGTCGCGATGCACCATGCGGTTCTGACGCTCGGACAGCGATGGTTCGTATCCGGGCGACACTCCCGTGATCCGCTCGCGGACCCACGTGAGGCCCAGCACGACGAGACCGGCCGCAGTAGTGGGCAGGGCCCAAGTGTGATCGAGTGCGAAGGCGGCCCGACCACGACGATTCGACCAGTCGTACACGCGACGACGGCCGGCGACGACGCCATGCACGAGGCCGACCACGGCACCAAGAGTCGTGGAACGAAGAACGCGACCCGCCAGCGCGCCCAAGAGCGCGCCGCCCACCGCGGCACCCATGACTTCGTAGCGATCGTTGGGGTCGACGGCCCTCACCACAGGAATCCCTTGTGTCCGAGCGACATGACGTCCATCAGAGCAGCAATGGCCACGTGGAGGGCGACGCCCCACCAGATGCTGCGCGAGCGCAGCGCGAGTGTGCCCATGACGATTCCGCCCAAGATGGATGCCGCGGCTTCCAAGGGCGGCTTCACGAAGTGGATCATCAGATACGGCACGGTGGCTACCAACACCGACGTTGATCCGAGAACGTCGGCGAGTCCGAGAACAAGGAATCCGCGGAAGAAGGTCTCGACCGCCACGAACTGCAGGGCGTAGAACGCCCACCACACCGACAGATCACCCCACACTCCGGACTGACCGGGAACCACGTCGAAGAGTGGATAGCGACTCTGGAATTCGGCGAACCAACTAGCCGCGATGACGAACGGTGCACCGATCGCGAACAAGACGAGATACGTGCGGGCGTGTGCGGCCGTACCGGAGATTCGCCAACCGAGATCGTGACGATGCCCACCGGAGAGTCGAACGACAGCGAACGGCACCACGAGATAGAAGAAGATCTGCGTGCCGGCCCAGAAGCACATCTGGGTGAGATGACTCCACGAGTCGTCGGCGAGGTTCTGTCCGAAGCGAGCACCCCACAGGCACACGAGTGCCGTGGCGAGAACGATGATCACCCGCCGCTGGCGGGCGTCGACGGTCACCGGTCGCGAAGTTTGGCGAGCAGTCGCAGGATCTCGAGGTACAACCACACGACGGTGACCAAGAGACCGAAGGCCGCGAACCACTCGACCGAGCGCGGATACTTCTCGGCCACACCGCGCTCGATGAAGTCGAAGTCGAGAGCCAGGTTCATGGCGGCCAGGACGGCGACGACCACACTGAATCCGATGCCGAATGCACTGGCCGACGAGATGAACGACGGCTGCGCACCGAACAGCGACAGCAGCAGCGATACTCCGTAGAACACCATGAGTCCGAGTGTCGCCCCGATCACGATGCGACGGAACCGATCGGTGACCTTGATGATGCGCAGGCCGTAGAGCGCCAACATCACGGCGAACACCGCAACAGTGGCACCAGCCGCCTGCACGACGATTCCGTCGTAGTACGTCTCGTACGCCCGCGAGATTGCGCCGACGAAGAAGCCCTGGGCCACCGCGTACACCGGCCCGAGAACACGAGCCCAGTTGGGCTTGAACGCGAGGACGATCGCGCACACCAAACCGACGAGAACACCGCCGATCGCCAGTGCGGGGAACTCGGTGACTTCGCCTTGTGGCGCTTCCACCGCGGCCCATCCGAAGCCAGCGCCGGCGAGCAACAGCACGAAGAGCACTGCAGTGGCCGACACCGTGCCACCGAGAGTCATCGCGGTGGTCGTGGGATTCCACGGGCTGACGGGGCCGTCGTCGATCGGACGGCGAGATTCGGGCGCTGGTGCCGCCCAGCCAGAATCGGCCTCCGCGGCCTTCTGCAGACGATTTTCATTTAGCAGGGGATTCGACATTGCTCATCTCCTTGGCTCAGTGCTCAAACGATACCGATCTCCGCACAACTGCGGGTGTCGGGAGGTTGTTGTTGCACGGTCGGTCGGTAGCGTTCCGCCCATCACCAGAAGGCGGAGTGGCAAACCACTGGATGGTGATGCGTTCTCCTCCGAGAACGGTCGAGTGAGCAACATCCTGTGATGAATCGAGGGTGACAGGTGGCCAAGGATCGCGTTGAGCGTGACGAAGAAGATCTCGTTCGTCTGTATCTGTCCGACATCGGTCAGTACACACTTCT
>VERK01000351.1 GCA_018882725.1 Actinomycetota bacterium
GCCGCCACGCACGCACCGCAACCGATGCACTGCGCCGCGTCCATGGCCGCGTCGGCCACCGGCTTCGGAATCGGGATGAGGTTCGCGTCGGGCGCACCACCGGTGGGAGCGGTGATGAAACCACCCGACTCGATGATGCGGTCGAACGCGGAACGATCAACCATGAGGTCCTTCACGATCGGGAACGCCTGCGCGCGCCACGGCTCGATCACGATCTCGTCACCGCTCTTGAACTTGCGCATGTGCAACTGGCACGTGGCGGTGGCGCGCTCGGGACCGTGCGCCTGGCCGTTGATCATGAGCGAGCACGTACCGCAGATTCCTTCGCGGCAGTCGTGGTCGAACGTGACCGGCTCCTTGTTCTCGCCGATGAGCTTCTCGTTGAGAACGTCGAGCATCTCGAGGAACGAAGCCTCGTCGCTGATCGAGTCGATCTTGTACGACTCGAACTGGCCCGCGTTGTCGGGGCCGGACTGACGCCAGACCTTGAGGGTGAGGTTCGAAAGATGGTTGCTCACTTGTAGCTCCGGGTCGCGAGGTGGACGGTGTTGAACTCGAGGGCTTCGGTGTGACGCGTGGACTTGGTGGGGTCACCCGTCCATTCCCACGCCGCGACGTGGGCGAAGTTCTCGTCGTCGCGCAACGCTTCGCCGTCGTCGGTCTGATACTCAGCGCGGAAGTGACCGCCGCAGCTCTCGTTGCGCTCGAGCGCATCGCGGCACATGAGCATGCCGAGTTGGAAGAAGTCGTCGACGCGACCGGCCTTCTCGAGCGTCTGGTTGAGGCTCTCGCCGTTGCCCGTGACGCGAAGATCCTTCTGGAACTCCTCGTAGAGCGCGGGCAGTTCGGACAGCGCCTTCTCGAGACCCTGCTGTGTGCGCTCCATGCCGCAGTAGTCCCAGATGATCTTGCCGAGTTCACGGTGGAACCAATCGGGCGAACGGGTGCCCTTGATACCGAGGTACGCCTCGAAGCGCTGACGGGCCGCGTTCTCGGCCTCCTTGAACGCCGGGTGATCGGCGCCGGGAATGGGCTTGTTGAGCATCGGAGCCAAGTAGTTGCCGATCGTGTACGGCAACACGAAGTAGCCGTCGGCCAGGCCCTGCATGAGCGCCGACGCACCGAGACGGTTGGCGCCGTGGTCGGAGAAGTTTGCTTCGCCCGCGGCGTACAGACCGGGCAC
>VERK01000014.1 GCA_018882725.1 Actinomycetota bacterium
TGCCGACTTGGTCCAGATGTCCTTGGCGGTGGCATTCAAATAACCGGTGAAGACTGTCGACGTTCCCGAGCTGTCGGCGCGGTACACGACGATGATGTTGTTGCTCGGCAAGGTGATCGACGGGTTCTCGGCCACGATGTCGGCGTGGTTCCACGTGGTGATCTGACCCGAGAAAATCTTGGCGATCGTGGCCGGGCTCAGCTGGAGGGTGCCCGTGAGGTTCGAGTTCTTGTAGGCGATGGCCACCGGTCCGGCGATGAGCGGAACGTAGGTGAAGTCTGCCGGAGGCTTGTCATTCGAACCGAACTTGCCCTCGGTCGCTGCGTAGTCGGTAGTTCCGTTGATGATTGCCGTACGCCCTGCTCCCGATCCGCCACCGCCGTACGAAACGGTGTCGTTCGAGAGGTCGTTGTACTGCGGAATGCAGGCGTCGAAGAGATTCTTGATGAACGTCGAGCCCGCCCCGGTCAGGGTGAGGCCGTTGGCGTTGACCGGAGCGCCGGTCGTGCCCGCGACTGTCATGGCCACCGCAAGAGCGGCAATGGTCTTCTTACCGAATTTCACTGATTTCTCCTTTGTTCACGTGTTGGGTGACGGCGCGACCGTAAGCGTGCGAGATGACTGCGAGACGAGAACGATGCGAAGTAAGGACGACACCTCGGCGAACTTCCGGTGAACTCACCGGGCCCTCCGACGGCGACCCGACGAGAGCAGTCGCGCGAGTACGAAGAGAATCGCGATCATGCCGAGCAAGACGAGAGAAGCTCCCCACGCACGGGACACCGCGTTGTCAGCACCGTTCTGGAAGAAACTGAACGTGACTGCCGGCAGAGATGCCATCGGGCCGTCGAAGGGGTTGGCCTTGAACGCTACGAAGTACTGCGCAGTCATCAGCAGCGGTGCGGTCTCTCCGGCGACTCGAGCGACGCCCAGGATCGCCGAGGTCACCAACCCGCTACGCACGGTCGGCAGAACGACCCGAAAGACATTGGAGGCTTGCGAGGAGCCAAGTGCATAGGCCGCGAAACGCAGGTCCTCCGGCACGAGTTTGAGCACTTCTTCGGATGTTCGCGCGACCGTCGGAATCATCAGCACCGCGAGTGCCAAGGCTCCAGCGAATCCGCTGTACGACTTGTTGTAGATCACGAGCGTGGAATAGATGAACAGACCAGCGACGATCGATGGGACGCCGCTCATTGCCTGCACGATGAAGCGCACGAGGTTCTTGGCCCGTCCGCGAATCTCGGTGATGTACACCCCGCTCAGGATGCCGAGAGGCACCGACACGACCGTGGCCACCAAGATCATCATCAACGTGCCGACGATGGCGTGCGAAATGCCACCGGTGTTCAATTCGGCATCGGGCGCAGTGATCCGCATGTCGTTGCTGAAGAAGCCCCAATACAAGGCATCCACACCTCGGCTTACGACTGTGTAGACGATCGAGAGCCACGGGATCATCAACAGGAGAAACGCGATCGAGATGAGGCTCGAGGCCACTTCACTCCGGCGAGCCGCCGCCGTGGACCGCGAGGTGCGTGCGAGCGACACCACGATCTGAACGGGGATTCCGACGAGGGCGATTCCGGCGATTCCGGCGAGAGGGGTCACCAGGACGACGAGGCTCGCTACGGCAACGACCAAAGCAGCCGAGACGACTTGGGTCAAGCGCGCGCCGATACTCCGGCGCCAGGGTCGCTGCGGGCGAACCGCGAGGCTGTCGGTAGACGACGCGATCACGACACGGCCTTTCGCGCCGTTCGATTGACGATTCGCGTCGCGATCAGATTCACGACGAGAGTGACGACGAACAGGACGAAGCCGCTCGCTAGAAGCGCTTTGACTTCGTAAGCGGACGCTTCACCGAACTTCAGTGCAATCATCGAGGCGATGTTTCCGCTACCGGTGAAGAGAATCTGGAAGTTGATCTGGAACACGATGCTCACCACGAGGTAGATCGCGACCGTCTCGCCGAGCGCTCGGCCGAGACCGAGCATCGCGCCACCGATGACGCCGCTCCGACCGAACGGCAGCACGATGTGACGGATCGCCGCCCACCGTTCTCCGCCCAGAGCGCGCGCTCCATCGACCAGATCGCGCGGTGTCTGGGAGAACACTTCGCGCGACACCGCCGTGATGATCGGCGAGATCATGACCGCGAGGACCAATCCCCCAATGAATGGACTTCCATCGAAGAAGGTCGCGTCGACCGAGAAGAGCGGGAACCAACCGAGGTAGTCGTTGAGAGCCCTCGACCATCCGAGCGCGAGGGGACGAAGGACGAAGAGACCCCACAGCCCGTAGATCACCGAAGGCACGGCAGCGGCCAGGTCGAGAACGGAGATCAGAACGCGCCGCAGAGCGGCTGGTGCGTAGAACTCGACGAACAGCGCCGTCCCGACCGATAGGGGTAGGGCGACCACGACGGCGATCAGCGACAACACGAGACTTCCGACGAGCATCGGGGCGATCCCGTACTGCGTGAATTCACCCTCGGCGCCCGTACCTTCCCAACGGGAGCCCGTGATGAACCCGAACCCCATGTCCCCGAAGATCTGCAGTCCGCGATACAGAAGAAAGCCGGCGATCGCGCCCAGGATCACGAGCGAGGTGAGCGCCCCCGATGTAACGACAGAGTGGAGAACGCGGTCGACGAGCGGCTTCTTGACGGTGACATCACGCGGCTCGACGAACGTCTGCACGAGAACGATCATTCACGGCGTCGGTATCAACCGCCTTGCGACCAAGGAAACAGCGGGTGAACAATCAGGAGACTTTGGGTAGTCGGCTACCAGGTCGCGCAGCGTCCCGAGCGCGCGCGAAACCGCTGCTCGGGTGGCCACTTCGCTCTTGCCCAGTCGTGCCGCGATCTCGCGTGTGGGCAATCCTTCGATGTAGCGCATCACGATGACGGTACGTCGTTCGTCGTCGAGCGCGTCGAGCAGATCCACGACGAAGTCGCCTAAATCGCCGTTGGTGTCGCTGGTTGTCGCGACCATGTCGTCGAAGTGATCGGTCGGGATGTTTCGACTCTGACGTCGCCACGAATCGACGACGCGCGCATGAGCCACCACGAACACGAAGGACCAAAGATCACGATCACCGCCGTCGAATCGGTGAATGGATTTCACCACCGCTTCGAGCGCGGCTCCCACTACGTCATCGGGGTCGGGGTGACCCTGATGACGTGCATACCTCGACACGCGCGCGTTGACTGAACGAACGAAGTACGACCAGGCCGATCGATCTCCGTTCCGTAGGCGGTCAACCTGGTCCACCGGGTCCGTCATGACACCAACGAAATGGCGACGGCTGCGCCGAGAGCGAGAAACGGGCCGTAGGGAATGGTCGATCTTCGAGTCACGCGTCGCGAGCCAAGCAGAATCGCTGACACCAACCCACCCACCAGCAACGTGAAGAACCACGCGATCAGCACGCTCCAAGGGTCGAACCATCCGACAGCGAGACCGAGCAGGGGCGACAAATGCACGTCGCCGCGTCCGATTCCGGTTCTGACACGGCTCAGCGTCCACGCAATCGCGAACATGCTCACTGCTCCGATAGCGGCGCCGCCGATCCCACTCCATTCGCTACGCCAACTGACGACGAGAAAGCTGATGGTGACAGCAAGTGATCCGTAACTGATCGCGAGAGGAAGTCGCTTCACCGCGAGATCGATCGCAACCAGGCAGCCGACTGATGCGGCCACGATTCCGAAGGCGATCCACTCGAGCCGGTCGAGGTGACGTTCGTGAAGTGTGTGAGTCACGATCCCCGACCAAGCAACGAGCGCGAACGTCCAACTGATCCAGAATCGACCGCCGCGGCGTGGCACGTAGCGATCGACGGCCAGCACAAGAGGAACGGTGGCAGCGATGAGAGAGGTGACGAACCAGATCACTTCGGCAACGACTCGACGAGTCGAATCACGGCCGGTCCGACGATCACGACCATCAACACGGGAAGAATGCAGAAGACGGTCGGGAAGACCATCTTGAGCGAGATCTTCGCCGCATTCTCTTCGACGGCCTGACGACGTTGCCGACGCGCGGCCTCGGCCTGCCCTCGGAGGGTCGCTGCGAGCGGTGCGCCGAGTTTGCTGTTCTGCCGGACCGCCGACACGAAGAGTCGAACGGCCGGTGTCGGATTGCGCCATTCGAAGTTTTGAAGTGCCTGCATCCGACTCGTACCCAATCGGACGTCGTCCAGAATGGCGCGCAACTCGACACCGAGAGGTGTGACTCGGTGTTCGGAATAGGCATCGAGAACTGCTTCGAACGAGAGGCCGGCCTCGAGGCCCATCACCATCTCGCCGAGGCTGTCGATCAATTCGAGATCGAGCCCCCGAAGCCGTTCGCTCTCTCGATGGTTGCCGAGCAACGAGGGGAAGAACAGACGTCGAAAGCCCGCCGTCGTCACTTTGTTCAGCCGCCCGATGCGGACACGCATCATGCTGACGAGTAGCGCAGCACTCGTGGCGAACAGAGCGCAGGCGACGATCTGTTTCACGCCATCACCTCCGGACGGCTCAGCGTTCGAAGCCAACGCCAACCCACCAACCCGAGAACGACCGCCGTCACCGACATGGCCCGTCCCAGCGAGTCGGTCACCAGTGGCTCGGCGTACCGCGGATTGAAGAGACTCACGAAAGCCAGGGCGAAGGGTGGCATGAGCATGAGCACGACGGCGCTCAATCGGCCGTCGGCAGTGAGGCTCTTGATGTCACGACGAAGCCGATCTTCTTCGCGGATCGTTTCGACGACACCTTCGAGGATCTCCACCAATGAACCGCCGTGCCGCGAGTGCAGAGCGATGGCCGAGGCGACGACACCGAGGTGGCGATCCTGCTCACGGTCGGACAACCGGCGGAAGCATTCGTCGATCGGGTCACCGAGCCGGGCCTGCGTGACGACTTCGGCCAACATCGATCTCAAGGGTTCGCCGGCCGAATCGACGACCTCGCTGATCGCTGCCGGCAGATTGCGTCCGATACGCAAGTTGCCCACAACCAACTGCAGGGTGGGCGCGAGTTCCGACGCCAGTAGCTCGGAGCGTTTGCGGGCCTCCGACTTCTGCTGTGCTCGGCGCACGATCACGGGAACCGCACCCAAACCGACTCCGATCGGACCGGCCCAGGCGAAACCCGTGGCCGCAGCCGCCGCACTCCATGCCGTCGTCATGGTCAACCATTCGGGTCGTCGCGGTGGAGCCTCGACCGCGAGTCCGACTTGTGTTCGCACTCGTCGACGCCAACTTCTCGACCGGGTGAAGGTCGTCGCCTCGGCCGCCACGAGAGCCGCAGCCACGGCCAACAAGACAATGGCAACAACCTCTCTCGCGACTTCACCTCTCACGAATCACCCTTCCGCTGGGCCATACGCCGCGACGACACCGCGGTTCGCTTCAATGGCGATGGCTCACCGTTCGATCGACTCCGCACGAAAAGATCGGCCATCGCCACCACGTCACTCTCCATTCCCTCCACCTCGGCGATCTCGGACACGAAGCGCCGTCCGCGCGCATCACGCGCGAGATGAACGATGAGATCGATCGACGATGCGATCTGCTCTCGGATGGCCCGCAATGGAAGATCGACTCCGCCCAGAAGGGTCATCGTCTCGAGTCGCCGCAATGCGTCACGGGGAGTGTTGGCGTGCACCGTCGATAGCGATCCTTCATGGCCGGTGTTCATGGCCTGGAGCATGTCGATGGTTTCCCATCCGCGAACTTCACCGACCACGATGCGATTGGGTCGCATACGCAGCGAGTTGCGCACCAGATCACGGATGGTGACCTCACCGGAACCCTCTGTATTGGCTGGTCGAGCCTCGAGGCGCACCAAGTTCGGCAGATCGAGTGTGAGTTCGACGGCGTCTTCCACGGTCACCACACGCTCATCGCGTCCGATGAACGACGACAGCACGTTCAGCATGGTCGTCTTGCCGGTTCCGGTACCACCACTCACGAGGACGTTCATGCGATTCCTCACGGCGCTCTCCAGAAAATCGGCCGCTTCAGAATCGAGTGAACCCTGACGTACGAGGTCGTCCATGGTGAGCCCCGCTGACGTGAACTTGCGGATCGTCACGGACGGACCGTCCACCGACAACGGCGGAAGGATCACGTTGAGCCGAGAACCGTCGGGAAGTCGAGCGTCGACCATCGGCGACGCCTGGTCGACTCGTCGACCAGCGGAGTGAACCATTCGGTCGATCACTCGGAGGAGTTGCTCCAACGACGAAAAGGAGCGAGTGGTTCGGTGCAGAACGCCGTTCGATTCGACCCAGATTCCTCGCAACCCGTTGACCATGATCTCCGAGACACTCGAATCGTCCAGCAGATCCTGAAGCACACCGAAGCCGAGCAACTCGTCGAGAACGGCACTGCGCAACCACGTCGGCACGGCACCCTCCGACGCGAGTGGCTCGTCGGCCAACAACGCGGCAACTTCACCCTCGACGGTCGACCGGAGTCGCTCATCCGTCATCGACGCGCGATCGGGCAATTCGGCCAAGCGCGAACGGACCGCATCGGCCAGACGGACGACCTGCGACGAGTCGACCCGGGGCCGCTCGGCGACGATCGAGGGGCTCGTCGCCGATGATTCGGTGGCTCGGCTGCGCCGGTCGAGACGTTCGGCCAGGCTCATGTGCCCCGCCCCCACCGCTTGCGTCCATCTCCGTTGTCGGTCGGACGACCAAGAATCCGGTCGGCGAACTCGTTGAACGGACGCGCCAGATCGCTCGAACCGTCGAACTCGGAGATGGATGTGCCGACGTTGATGGCCCGCGCGAAGCGTCGATCGTCAGGAACTCGGAGCGATGCCTCGATACCGAGCACGTCTTCGACATCGGCCACCGTGAGCCCGGTACCCGCGGTCGCACGGTTGATCACCAGTCGCAGACGAGTTGAGTCCATATCGAGCGCACCGAGCGTGTCGAGGAACTTGCGACCCGCCTGTACGGACGCGACATCGGTACAGGTGACGAGAACGGGATGAGTCGAACGTTCGAAGGCTCCGATGGTCACTTCGTCGATTCCGGTGGCTGTGTCGAGCACCAACGGCTTCTCCTCGCGAACCAGTCGATCGACCACGCGCAGCAGATCGGGAGGAGACAATCGATCAGCATCGATCGGAGACGACGGTGCACACAGAACGCGCAGTCCGGCCGGATGCGGGGTCATGATGCCACCCAGGTCGAAGTGCGGATCGGAGTCGAGCCGGCGAATCGCGTCGTCGAGTCGCTGGATCGGGTGGAGGCGAAGCGCGTACTCGAGATCACCCGCATGAGAGTCGAGGTCGACGAGGTCGGCACCGCCGTGGCGGGCCAGCGCCACCGCAACGTTGACCGCGATGGTGGTTTTGCCAGTGCCACCTTTGGGCGACAGAACTGCGACAACCGGCGGAAGCGTGGCCACGGGAGAATTCACGAACCCACCAGCCAGATCGCGTTGTTACTGGCCGCCAGGACCACCGCGTTCAACGCATCTTTTCGGACCCCTAACACCACCACCGAGTCGTCCTTCGCCCCGAGGTTCTCGGGATCGGGAGCATCGACGATCACCGCATCGGTAGTGATGAGCCGCACGTCGTCGACGTCGACTTCGTACACATCGACGATTCGCCCTGTGGTGACCAATGGACCGACCCAGCGCGGTGAGTCGACCCGAATCGACACCGCCACGAAGTCATCACCCAGAGCTGCGATACGGTCGGCGGCGAAAGAACTTGTCAGAATCTGCTGGCCCGATTCGTGCGAGTACGCCAGTACACCGTCAGGGATCTCGTCCGTGGAGGACAGCGCACCATCAGCGCGCGCCTCCGGCGGCAACATTCGGACCTCCACCCGACTGCGCACTCGCACCGCATCGGTGCCGTCCGCGATGTCGCTCGAGGCCACCAATGTCGGTAGGCGTTCGTCGTTGGAGTCGTTGCGCGGTACCAGGAGCAATCCCCCCACTCCCACACAGACGAAGGCGACGGTCGGTGCCGTCGCGCGCTTGACCTTTGACGTGATGTTCATGTGCAACTCCCTGTGCTGTCGAGTGAGCACACGCCCACCCCCACCAATCCGAAATTCGTTCCACCGAGCGACGACGACGATCCGGTGATCGTGCCCTTCTGCAGGGTGATCCTGATACTGCGACTCGAGGTGCTGCCGGTGAACTGAACCGCGTCCACACGAGCCTTGGCGAAACCGACGATGTGGTACTCGACGTTCGAACCGCTGAGTCGTGGCGTGCTGTACATGGGCATGACAACGCTTTTGCCCACGATCGACTGGATGTCGAGTGAACCCGACGGCGCACCCGGACTGCCGGTGATCCAGTCACCTACCTTGACGACGCCCAGATATCCGTTGTCGACCCAGTCCTTCGTTTCAGCGTTCGATGACGAGCCGCCGTTGAAGTCGAGGACGCCCCAGTTGCCCGACACCGTCCCGCCACAGCGCTGGTTCTGGTCTTCGAAGCGGATGACGGTGCTCGTCGCCGTCGTCATTCCGGACGCGATCCAGTCGGACACCGCCTTCACCTGTGAGCAGAGCCCGAATGGCCACACACCGACTGTCGAACCCAACGCCCCGATGCGGACACCGGTCGACGCCGTCACCGTGCTCGAGGATCGGCCGACCAACGTGGCGAAGGTCAGTCCGATCGGCTCGGTCGCGGTCACTCGGGTCACCCCCGATGTGTTCGAACCGGTCACGGTGCACTGAACCGACGTGGGAGCCGAACCATCACGCGAGATCACCGACATCGATGTCGACGAACACGCTTGTCCCTGCGTCATCCACGTCTGAGCGGCGGCGATCGCCGCCGCCTCCACCGAGTTCTGTAAACGTGTGCGTCCGACCCACACGCGCCCGGCATCGACCACGATCGCCACCATCAAGCACAACGGCACGAACGCCACCGCCGCGACGACGGCAATTGCCCCCTCATCTCGGCGCCTCATGCCGTGCACGCGAACGTCGATGTGGCCTTCAAGTTCACGTTCCGGTCGCCCAGGAGCGGGATCGTGATGATTCGATCGGCCTTCAATTCCACCCGGAATCCACCGTTCCCACACGTGGACAGAACGTTGCACTGCAGATTTCCAACCGACTGAGCGGCCAATTCGGCTTGAGCCGTGGAGCAGGCCGTCACCGACGAAATCGATCCGGCCCGAGCCGCGTTGCGGGCCGCCGACTGCAGTTGCAATTGATCGAGATACACCGACCCCGCGACCACCAGCCCGAAAAGAAGGAGAACGAGCAGGGGGACGACGAGTGCGAACTCGACACTCGCGACACCCCCGTCGTTCGGCCCCCGGCGACCGGGAGCCGAACGACGAAGCCTCACGGCAGGATGGTGTCGAAGAGGTCGCTGATGCGACCGCCGAGTGCGGCCGCCGCCACCGCAACCACGGCCACGACTCCGGCCAGCAGCACGCCGTATTCGGCGGCCACCCCACCTTCGTCGTGCATGTCGCGGATCGACCGCAACTTGTTCATGATGATCACGTACGTACGAGTCATCGTGGGTCTCCTTCTCTGAGGGCAGTCGGGGTGACATGCCGACAAGGTCACCGCAAAAACAGTCTTGATGTGACTCACCCCGAAGCCATCGGTACTGATGCTGGGTGTATCGTCACTATTAGTCACTGATCGGGAGTTCCCATGCCGCGCCGCCGAAAGGCTGAATCGAAGGACCTCGGATACGGATCAGCGTCCGATGCCATTCTCGAAGCGGTCGGCGAAGCCTTGGCGATGCATGGTCCAGCCGCCGTCAACGTGGGTGAGATCTGCAGCCAACTCGGCGTGTCACCGAGCCTCGTCAACTATCACTTCGGAAGTCGTGAGCGCCTCATGGCGTTGGCGGTCGTGCGTGAAGCCGAGCGACTGGTCGACGACATGGCGGCCATCACCTACAAGACCTGGGACTCGCCCGAGGATCAATTGATCGCGCGTATCAAGTTCCGCATGGAGTGGACCCAGAACCACCCGGGTATCGACTCGATGATGAACTACTCGCACATCATCGACCCGGTGGGCGAGATCCTCCAGGGCGAACTCGAGGCGCGGATCACCGCGTTCACACTCGCCGACTCGATCGGACTGCATACGTCGGTCTACGGGATGTATCTGGGGCGCGCGCTCGAACGTCCAGCCCACGAACTCGGACTCGACGACGTTCCTGAACTCATCGATATCACCGGCTTCCTCGCCCTCGGTTGCATCGGGCTGGCCACGTGGATGACGGGCCAGCACCCCGCCAGCCGCGCCCTGGGCTTCGAGCAACCCGACACGATGCTCTTCCTCGCTGATTCGTCGATCGAGCGGTTGGTTCGGACCGTTCGCACCGAAGTGGAACAGATCCGAGAACGTCGCGCCCGTCAGTACGGCAACGTGTAAGAGTTCTCGAACTCGTCCTGGAGAACCGTCGCCACCGTGGCCGTGGTGTCGACCACGAGCTCTTCGTCAAGGATGCGTGTGCGGTACGACCAGCCAGCGGGTAGCGACAAACGTGAGCCGAGCGTCGGTAGAGCGGCTTCGGTGATCGAAGGGTCGACGCCGATGCACAGCGCCTGCATCACGTAAGCGACACCGTCTGGATTCACGACTTCGTACACGGGCTTCCCGGCGTCCCAATAGAACACCGCTCCACGATCGACCTTGCGCTCGGTGTACGGAGCGGCCTGAGGTGTGTTGCCGAGATCGACCAAGGCGATACGACGCATCAACAAGCCGTTGAACTCGCGCATGACCGGCTCGACGGGAGCGACCTTGGTGCCGAGTCCGTCGAGAACCCAGTGACGGGGTCCGTTGAGCTTCACGAACAATGCCCCCATGTCCCGGGCGATGTCGTCGGCCTTCAGGGTCTGCCACAACTCCTGGGGGCAGTCGTTGAGCATCTGAGTGCCGTACACCTCGGCCTGCAACTTGTCGTCGCGAGCGAAGACGGCCAGCACCTCGCCGTAGCGCACGCCGCGCATGTGATCGATGAGTCGGGTCGAAGGAGCAGCCATGCCCGAACACTAATTGCGAACCCCGGGCACCCCGGCAAAGATGAATTCATGGACCTCTCGGGAAAGCACGTTCTCGTCACCGGCGCCTCACGCGGTATCGGAGCCGCCACCGCTCGCGCGTTCGCTCGCGCTGGAGCCCGGGTCACGGTGGTCGCCCGTACGGTCGGGCCGCTCGAAGCAGTGGCACAGGAAATCGGCGGGCGAGCGATCGTCGCCGACTTGTTCGACTCCGCACAGGTGGACGGGCTGATCGAGCGGGTCGAGCACGAAGTCGCACCGATCGACGTGTTGGTGAACAACGCTGGCATGGAAACGACCAAGAGCATCTTCGATACGACACGATCCGACATCGACGAGTTGCTCACCTTGAATCTCCACGTCCCCATCCATCTCTCCCGTGCCGCCCTCACTCGCATGCGCGAACGGGGCCATGGCCACATCGTGAACATCTCGTCGATGGCAGCCAATGGTGGCTTCGGTGGAATGAGCGTGTACTCGGCGAGCAAGGCCGGTCTGAGCCACTTCACACGCATCGTTCGTCAGGACCTGAAAGGACTCGACGTCCGCGTCACGAATCTCGAAGTGGGTCCGGTCCCCACCGATCTGCTGGCCAACCTCACTCACCCACCGGCCGTGAAGTCGTTCGCACGTTTCCGCCGGATGGGCCTCATGCCCAACGTTCAACCCGAACGGGTGGGATCGGAGGCCGTTCGTGCGGTGCAGCGCGGCAAGCGCGCCGTGTGGTTGCCCAAGCGGGCTTTCCTGTTCGGCTTCTTGGCCGGGGCGCCGCAGCGCATCGCCGAGCCGTTGATTCGCGACATTCGCTGATCGTTGCGCCGTGTCACCGTCATCACTTCGCTCACTCGTTGTCGTCCACGTGATCGCGAGTTGGTTCATGGTCGGCATGATCTGGACCATCCAACTCGTGCACTATCCCCTCTTCGCGGACGTTGGTCCCGACTCGTACGTGGCTTTCCAGGCCGAACACGTTGACCGCATCGGCCCCTTTCTGCTCGTTCCGTGGCTGCTCGAGGGTCTCACTCTCCTCAGTGTTCTCTGGTTGGCGTTCCTCGGCGATCGCCGCGACCTGCGAGCCCCCGCTGTGTTCGGCGCCGTGGCCATGGCAGTCGTGTTGGTGATCAGCGGCTTCTGGTCAGCTCCGGCTCACGGTGATCTTGCCGACGGTTTCGATGCGGCGGTCCACGACCGACTCATGACCGCGAACCTCGTGCGGTCATTCGCGTGGACGATCTGCGGCGCTGCCGCGACCTGGGTACTGGCCCGCGTGTGGACGTCGCGGAACGAGAGTGCACCGTGATCTTCCAGAACTGGGGCGCGACTCACGAAGAAATTCACGGCCCGGTAGTGGGCGACGATCTCGTTCCGGATGCGCGCTTGGTCGCCACTCGGTCGATCACCCTGTCGTCTCCTCCAGATGCCGTCTTTCCCTGGCTGCGCCAGATGGGTTTCAAGCGGGCCGGTTGGTACAGCTACGACCTGCTCGACAATCTCGGTCGTCGTAGCGCACGCTCGATCGAACCGCGTTGGCAAGACGTGAATACCGGAGATCGAGTACCAGCCGGACCTCTCGACTTCGAAGCGGCCATCGTCGATCCACCGCGAGCCTTCGTGCTGCGTCTCGGTTCGTCGGCTGGTGCTTCACGACGAGTGCAGTTCTCGCTCGCCTACGAGCTGCGTCCGGAAACCGACAGCACGCGTCTCGTCACCCGAGTTCGAGCCCGCGTGAACCTGCCACTGGGCCGACTCGTCGAGCGTTTCGTCCTCGGCCCGGGCGACGGAATCATGTTGCGCAAACAGTTGCTCTCGTTGGCCGACCGGACGAAACGCTCGACGACCTCGTGAGCACCATGACCTATCGTTGACCCATGTCCACTCCGGTCACCGCACTCATGGCCGAACTCTCCGGCCACCTCTACATCGACGGCGAGTACCGCCCGAGCCGAGGTGAACGGCGGTCCGTCATCGACCCGGCCACCGAACTGACGACTGGCGAGTTCGCTTTGGCGACGAACACCGAAGTGGAAGCCGCGGTGGCGGCCGCCCGCCGGGCACAACGTGAGTGGTGGAGCCTGAGTTCGCTCGAACGAGCTGACGCTCTGCACCGCGTGGCTGATGCACTCGTCGAACTGGCACCGGTCATCGGCGAGTGCCTCACGCGCGAGATGGGCAAGCCGTACCGCGAGTCGAACTGGGAAGGCGGCGCTTCGGCCTCATCGTTCCGCTACTACGCCGAATTGGCGCGCCACGAACAGGGACGACTAGCGGGCTCGGCGATCGCCGGTCAGATGCAGATGGTGCTCAAGGAACCGCTCGGCGTCATCGTGTCGATCGTTCCGTTCAACTTTCCGGTTCTGCTGTTCGGTTGGCAGGCCGCGGCATCGCTCGCGGCTGGCAACGCGATCATCGTGAAACCATCCGATCTCACCCCACTCACGTTGCTCGTGACCATGAAGGCGTTCGCCCACCTGCCACCGGGTCTCGTGCAAGTGATCACGGGTGACGCCGAAGCCGGACAGGCACTCGTTGCTCATGAGCACACTCACGGCATCGCGTTCACCGGCAGTGTTCCGGCTGCTCGAGCCGTGGCCCGCACCGCAGCCGAACGGTTCAAGCCCGTGCTGGTGGAGGCGTCGGGAAACGATCCTTTCATCGTGATGCCGTCGGCACCGATCGAGGTCGTGGCTCGCGGAGCCGCATTCGCCTCGTTCCTCAACTGCGGCCAGGTGTGCACATCAGCCGAGCGGTTCTACGTTCATTCCGACGTGTACGACCAGTTCGTCGAGGCCTTCGCCGAACAGGCACGATCGCTCCGTGTCGGAAGCGGACTCGAAGCTGTCGACATGGGACCACTCGCAGCTGCCCGCGAACGTGACCGCGTGGAGCGCATCGTCAACCGTGCGGTCGAACAGGGAGCCCGCGTCGTGTGCGGTGCAAAGCGTCCGGCCAACCGCCGTACTGGCTGGTTCTACGAACCGACGGTGCTCGAGGTCTCGGCCGATGCCGACATCATGCGCGGTGAGACGTTCGGACCCATCGCCCCGATCTGTCGTGTACGTGATCTCGACGAGGCAATCAATCGGGCCAACGACTCCGATGTCGGGTTGGGCGCCAACATCTACACCTCCGATCTGCACGAGGCGTTCCGCGCGGTGCACGAGATCGAGAGCGGCATCGTATGGGTGAACACTCCTCTCAATGACAACGACGCCGTTCCCTTCGGTGGCCGCAAACTCACCGGTTCGGGCCGTGAACTGGGAGCCGAAGGGCTCGAGCAGTTCCGCCGATCGAAGATGGTGATGATCTCGCCGACCGCCGAGTCGGATCCCGAGTGGTTTCCGTACCCCGACGATGACGCGTTCGGGGGTTCGCGTTGAGAGGAGTCGTTGTCGCTCTGCTGGCCTCGGTGCTCGGTTTCACCGCGCCGGCTTCGGCCGCTCCGGTCTGCCCCACATCGAACTTCCTCGACTTGTCGAGCGTCCCTGGTGCTGGCCCCGCCTACGACAAGCCCATGGTCGTTGCAAGGTGCACGCCAACAGAATTGGTCGTGATGTCGAACGGGATGATCTCGTTTCCTTTCGTCGCCAAGACTCCCAATCCTCTCCGGGCCCAGAACTTCACCTGGCGCGTGCCGCTGTCCCCGCGGGTTGCCGCCACAGCCACTTCGACCGTGAACGTTCTGGGAACTCTGGGCTTCACCACAACGGGCATTCCGATTTACGGGCCGACCGAAGGTCCGGTCCCGCCCACCGAAGCGTTCGGTGATCCCGTGTACAACAAGATTCTCGATACCTGCGGGGGCCACACTGGCCCCGCGGCCGAGTATCACCATCACGCGCTCATCACCGTGGCGGCGTGCCACCTTCGTTCGACTGGTGTTATCGGATACGCACTGGATGGTTTTCCGATCTACGGCGGAATGGGCTGCCTCGACAAGAGATGCACCAAGAAGTCGACCATGAAGTCGGGCTATGTGCTCACCGGCAACCCGCGGACGAATTCGTGGAATGCGTACACGTACAAGAAATCCTCGAAGGTTCTGGACGAGTGCAACGGACGCATCCAGCCCGACGGCACGTACGGCTATCACGCCACTGCGACGTTCCCCTACATCATTGGTTGTTTCAAGGGCACGCCCACCGCTCAGTCGGGATCGGCGTCGGCCCCGATGCCGCCCATGGGTGGAGGTCTGGGACGTGTCCCGCCGCCCGGTCCGCCTCCGTGGGGCCCACCACCCGGCGCTCCACCAGGACAGCTTCCGTGGCCGCCACCCTGGCAGGGTGCGTCATTCGTCTGTCGCATCGGTCTGCCTGCGAGCGTGGCGGCATGACTCGTCCCACTGGGCCCGGTCTGCCGTTCGCCACACCCGACTTCAGAGGAACACTCGGTCGACTTCTCCCCGACTCCGAGCCTTCGCCGGTGCACGTGCAACGTCCCGCGAACGACGCACCGAACATCGTGGTGGTGCTTCTCGACGACGTAGGTTTCGGAACCTGTTCCACCTTCGGTGGACCGGTTCCCACTCCGGCCCTCGATCGCGTGGCGCGCAACGGTGTCCGCTTCAATCAGTTCCACACCACCGCTCTCTGTTCACCCACCCGTGCTGCGCTGCTCACTGGCCGCAACCACCATGCGGTGCACATGGGCAGCATCCCCGAGGGTGCGACCGCGTTTCCCGGCTACGACTGCATCATTCCGCGCGAGGCGGCAACGGTTGCCGAAGTGTTGAAGCAGTACGGCTACTCCACCGGCGCCTTCGGCAAATGGCACGTCACACCACAACACGAGCAGACGCTCACTGGCCCGTTCGATCGCTGGCCCACCGGTCTCGGCTTCGAGAGGTTCTACGGCATTCTGTCGGCCGAGGCGTCCCAGTTCGAGCCGCCGATCTTCGACCAGACGACACCGGTCATGCCCTACGAGGGGCGCGACGACTACCACCTCACCGAGGACATCGTCGAACGCGCCATTGACTGGATGAAGTTGCAACGGGCGACCAACCCGCAACGGCCCTTCTTCACCTACGTGGCGACCGGTGCCATGCATTGCCCGCACCACGTGTGGCCCGAATACATCGAACGCTTCAAGGGTCAGTTCGACGACGGTTGGGACGCCTTGCGCGAGCGCATCTTCCGTCGTCAACTCGAACTCGGGGTCATCCCCGCCGACACCACGCTCACCGGTCGCCCGGCCGAGATTCCGTCGTGGGACGAGTACCCCGACCGCTACAAACCGGTCGCGTCGCGGCTCATGGAAGTGTTCGCCGGGTTCATGGCCCACACCGACGAGCAGATCGGGCGACTACTCGACGCTCTCGACGAGATGGGCGAGACCGACAACACGCTCTTCGTGTACATCACTGGCGACAACGGCGCATCGGCCGAAGGCACGTTGCACGGCGCATGGAGTGCGCCGTCTTTCCAGAACGGATTGCCCGAGGATCCCGAGTGGCTACTCGAGCACATGGACGACTTCGGTTCGGCCCGTTGCGAGAACCACTTCAATCTGGCGTGGGCCTGGGCCCTCGACTCGCCGTTCCAGTGGATGAAGCAGGTCGCGTCTCACTTCGGCGGCACCCGTAACGGCGTCGCGCTGCAGTGGCCCCGACGGGTGCGCGACGCCGGCGGTCTACGACAGCAGTTTCACCACGTGGTCGACATCTTCCCCACTCTTCTCGAAGCAGCGGGGATCGAAGCCCCGAGTCGAGTCAACGGCATCGAGCAGATGAACGTGGACGGAGTGTCGATGATTCCGTCGATGCTGTCGGCCGACGCCCCCGAGACGCACACCACCCAGTACTTCGAGATGTTCGGCAACCGGGCGATCTACCACGAGGGTTGGATCGCGTCGTGTTTCCACGGTCGCGTTCCATGGAAGCGTTTCGACGCCGTGCCGTTCGACGGACCGCAAGAGAAATGGGAGTTGTACGACATCCGCCACGACTTCTCACAGGGTCGTGATCTAGCCGCCGACCGCCCGGACAAGCTCGCCGAATTGCTCTCGGTGTTCGACGCCGAGGCTCGTCGCAACAACGTCTACCCGCTGAAGGAACCGGGGAGCACGTTCGGAGCGGCCTATGCCGTACCCACCGCCCTCGGTGACGTCACCCGCATGACGTATGGGCCCATGCACGTGCGACTTCCCGAGCGCAGTGTGGTCAACATCAAGAACTGCTCGTACCGCATCACGGCCGACGTCACCGTTACCGCAGGCGCTCGTGGCGTGATCGCGTGCATGGGCGGCAACATGGCCGGCTGGTCGCTCTACCTCGACGACCAGTCGCGACCGGTGTACCACTACAACTGGTTCGGCCACGAGCACTATGTGGCGAGTGGTTCAGCCCCTCTGTCGCCCGGCCGACACGTGATCGGCGTCGACTTCGTGTACGACGGCGGATTCGGCGCCGGTGGTGACGCGATCGTCAGTGTCGACGGGACACCGATCGCCCATGCGCGTCACGACAAGACGGTGCCGCTGGTGTTCTCGATGAGTGGTGAGACGTTCGACGTGGGCCTCGACACGGGCGCCGCCGTCGGTCCGTATCCGCACGTGTATCGATTCACCGGAACGATCCACGGCGTGACGCTCGAACGGCTGAGTGAGCCGTCGGCGGCTGTGAAGGCACTCGTCGACGACGGACTCTTCCGGGCCAGTCTCGCGGTGCAGTAATTGGTCAGCCGACGAACGATGCGTGGTCGAGCGCGGCCAAGGCGAGACGCGCCTTGTCGGCTGATCCCTTGATCGTCACCCGGCCGGTCGCCTCGGCGTCGGCCAGCGACGTCTCGGCCGCGAGTAGCGACAACCATGTCTGGCGATCGGTGCGCACGGTTGCATCGGCTCCCGCGCCATCGGTGGGACAAGCGACGAAGTTGCGGAAATGTAAACCGGCTGCCTCGTCATCGACAACGAAAGCGACGTGACAATCGATCCCGGTCGCTCGATCGGGCACGAGCATCACGCGCAGAGTGTCGACACAGGTGGTCAGCGTCCAGTTGGCGATCTGTCGACGCGACAGACGGTGGCGATAATGGCGCGACATGTCGATCGCGTCCTCGAGGTCGAGTGCGCGCGTGAGGCACCAACTACGGATATTCGCCGCGGTGGTTCGGTACGCGATGGTGCGCAACACCGAGGCGAGGAGTCGGTGATCGGTGTCGTCGGACTCGGCCCGGGCCACGAGCAAGCCGGCCAGTTCGAGGGCCCAGCGAGTGTCGGAGTCGTGAGCGGCGGAAACCATGGATCGAACGACTTCGACCCCACCCATCGCCGCGACGAACCGATCGGCTCGTTCGGCACGTTCGAGTGGGAACAGATTGACCACGTCGCCGTCGAACCAGCCGAACAGTCCGCTACGGATCTGCCGGGTGTGGTGTTCGACGAGTCCGTAGAGCTGTGACGTCAAGTAATCGTCATCGAACGCCTCGGGGAGCACCACCCGATGGGCCAGTTCGACTGACGTGGCACCCATGTTCGTGTGACGCACGGTCTGATCCCACAGGAACTGGATCGCATCGCGGCACTTCGTGACCCGCGCACGGATGTCTTGACGGCCTGACAACGGCGGACCGTGCGCGCCGATCAAGTGCTCGGCATTCAGTGCGCGCACGTGGTCGAGGCCGTGCAGCAACACCCGCGGGTCGCGGTATTCCTCACCGCGAATGGCGAACACGTTGAACAAGGCCGGCCACACGATGTTGTGCACCGCGGCGTCGAGAGCCGGAAACCAATAGGTGACCGAATCGTCGGCGTCGGACGGGGCGGGCTGAACGTGGATCTCGAGGCCGGCCACGTGAATCGTGGTGGCACCATCGAACGAATGGGTCACAGGCAGGTGGCCCGATGTGAACGGTGCATGGCGGGCGTTGCGATAGTCGAATCCCAGACCGATGTTGACATTGCCGTCGGGTCCGTCGGTCGGGAGCATGATCGAGAACTGTTCGACGAGACCACGTGCGTACGCCGGACCGATGGCAGTGGCCGAGCGCTGAAGGTTGCCGGCGATGCGCGCGTGACCGTGGATCGGGAAGTCGGCGCCGAGACCCATGCTCGCGCGATCGTCCACCACGGCCCGCGTCCCTTGCACGTAGTGAAAGTGGGTGTAGAGCACGGCGACGATCGGCGTGGTGGTGCGCTCGCGCAACTCGCCGATCGCCTCACGCATCTCCTCCACCGATTCACCGGTGTCGATGGCGATGATGCCTTCGGGTGCTTCGACGAAGACTTGATTGGACAGACCATTGCCCACCAGACACCAAGCGAAGTCGCCGATTCGGTAGAACTGCCGCGCGAGCCTCTCGCTCTGCGCGAAGTGATCGCGATGGCCGCGTTGCCCCCGGGGGCCGGTGATCACCGGTCGGTCATCGGACGCGAAACTACGCGGTTCGTTCACGGGACGACACTAGGCGCCGTTGTCGGCCAGGAACTCGATCATGGTGGGTGTGGCGGAGCGGTCCTGGAGCATGAACATGTGGCCCCCGGTGAACTCGCGGTATTCCGCATTCGGTAGACGATCGGCCAGGCGCCGACAATTCTCCGGTGGTGCGATGCCGTCGGTGGTTCCCGCCGCGACCATCACCGGACAGGTGATCGACGGCAGCAGGTCGAACGCGTCGTGATGGCGACGAGCGTTCATCTGTAGATCGAGTCCGCGCTTGGCGTCACCAGTCAGTATCGGCCGCGGCACCGAAAGCAACAGACGTGCTGTCTCGTCATTGGCCACGAACTCGGGCGTGAACCTGGTGTCGAGCACGGTTGGGAATCGCTTGGCACGCTCGTCGTCCGACAGCGCGTACAACTCGTGCAGCGGATACGACGAACCACCCGCTCCACCACTCGACGTGCAGGCCAGCACCATGCGCTCGATCCGGTTCGGGATCCGAGCCGCGAAGTGTTGTGCGACCATGCCGCCGAAACTGATGCCGAACACACGGAACGATCTCCACCCCACGTGATCGACGAGTGCAACCACGTCGTCGGCCAGATCGGACATGGTGTACTCGGCGCGAGGGACGTCACTCTCCCCCATGCCGCGGTGATCGAAGGCGAGAACCTGGAAACGCTTCGCGAACGGCCCGAGCATCGGCACGATGTCGGCGAGGCGCGATCCGGATCCGTTGACGTAGAGGAGCTGCGGTGCAGTGGCATCACCCAGAAGCTCGTAGTGAAGACGACCCCACGGTCGTTCGACGATCGACACGAAGCAACCCTAGGCGGTCACCCGACCTGGTTGACCGTGAGGATGGTGCTCGGAATCTCCGGTCGAGCTGGGTTCGTCTGCGTGGTCACGGCGCGGATGACCATCTGGCTACTAGTAGTCGACGTCATCAGCAATTGGAAGTAGTCACCGGCCGTCACGTCGACGAAGTAGTTGAGCATGATCACATGACGACTGCTCGAACCGCTCGACGTGATGACGACGTCGGTGTTCGTCCAGGGCACGTTCTGACCATTCTTCGCCAGCCACACACTCACCGTGTCGGTCCCGGCATCACCTTTTTCCAACTGCGACGAGAACATGATGTTGAACTTGCCCGACACCGCGAAGGTGATGCGGCTGGTGGCCACGATCGACACGCCACTCGCGAAGTCGGTGGTGTTGAGCGGCACGGGTGTGGCCACGTTCTGGGGAAGAGACACCGTGGTCGTGTCGTAGAACGAGCCGTACGCTCCGAATCCACCCGGAACACCCGGCGGGCCCGCCGGCCCTGGTGGACCCGTCGCACCTTGCGGACCCGTTGCGCCGGTTGCACCCGTCGGTCCCGCGACACCCGTTGCTCCTGTCGCACCTGTTGCGCCAGTCGCGCCGGATGGTCCCGTCGAACCAGAAGGTCCGGCTGGTCCAGTCGCACCCGAGACTCCTTGTGCAC
>VERK01000170.1 GCA_018882725.1 Actinomycetota bacterium
GTCATGGGCACGACGGAGACGGACACGACGATCTGCACGACGTGAACACCTATGAGTGGATCGCCTGGACGCCTTTCTTGATCGCCATCGTGGTGTTCGGCGTGTATCCGCAGTTGATGTTCAAGATCTTCGATCCGGCCGTCTCGGTCGCCCTCAAGGCTTTCGGAGGCTGATCCGTGCTCGCGTCGATCCTCGCTCAAGTGCCGTGGCAGGCGCCGACCATCGACTACCACGCCATTGCGCCCGAGATCGTCCTCGCCGCGGGTATCTGTCTCATCATCCTCGTCGACTTGTTCGTCAGCGAGTCGAAGAAGTGGATCACGGCGAGCCTCACCGGTTTCGTGTTGCTTGGTGCGCTCATCCCGGTGCTCACACTGGCGGTGTCCGACCCTGACGCCCGCTCGCTGTTCGATGGTCGGTACGTGATCGACGAGTACGCACTCACGCTCAAAGCCCTGTTCTTGATCGCCGGCTACGTGGTGGTGCTGCTCTCGCAGAACCACGTCGAAGAGGGCGACTATTACCAAGGCGAGTACTACACCTTGCTGCTCACGTCGCTCACCGGCATGGTGATGATGGGGTCGAGTCGCGATCTCGTGAGCATCTTCGTGGCCCTCGAGTTCTTGAGCATTCCGGCCTACATGCTCGCGGCGTGGCGCAAGCGCGACCGCAAGAGCAACGAAGCCGGTGTGAAGTACTACCTCCTCGGTGTGTTCGCATCGGCCGTGATGCTCTACGGCATGAGCCTTCTTTACGGCGTCACCGGCTCCACGTTGTTGTCGGAGATCGGCCGTCAGATCACGGTCGAAGGCGACTTCGGCGGAGTGCACGCATTGGCCATCGTGTTCGTGGTGGTCGGTTTCGCCTTCAAGGTGTCGGCGGTTCCGTTCCATACCTGGGCCCCCGACACGTACGAAGGTGCCCCCACTCCGGTCACCGCGTTCTTGTCGGTGGCGAGCAAGGCCGCTGGATTCGTCGCCTTGGTGACCATCCTCTACGTGGGTGTTCCGCAGGCCAAGGACGTGTGGCAGCCCTTCCTCTGGGTGTTGGCAGCACTCACGATGACGGTTGGCAACTTGCTGGCGCTGCGTCAGTCGAACATCGTGCGCATGCTCGCTTACTCGTCGATCAGCCAGGGCGGTTTCATCCTCATGCCGCTGGCCGTGGCCGGAACCGGCGATGCCGCTGGCCCGGCGCTGCAAGCCGTTGTCGTGTACTTGCTGGTGTACGCCGCGATGAACCTCGGCATGTTCGCCGTCGTGATCGCCGCGTCGCGGACCACGCGCAGTGGTGAGATCAGCAGCTTCGGCGGACTGTTCTCGTACGCGCCTGGCCTCGGCGTGCTCATGACGATCTTCCTCGCATCGTTGGCGGGCATCCCGCCGCTCGGCGGCTGGATCGCCAAGTTCGCCGCGTTCCGCGCGGTGCTCGAAGCCGGCAACGGTTGGGCGTACGGCATCGCGGTGATCGGCGCCATCAACTCGGTGATCGCCTTCGGTTACTACGGCAACGTGATGCGCGAAGTCTGGATGAAGCCGGCTCCCAACGGCGAGACACGAGCGGTGGCCACACCCACGTCACTCGTGGCCGCTCTCACCATCACCGGTGCGGCCACGTTGCTGCTCGGTGTGCTGCCCGGAACCGTGCTCCGCTTCGGCGATCTCGCCGACTTGGTCGGCGCCTTCGGACGCTGAGTTCGTGAACGCTCGTCGTTTCGACGAGTTCATGCATCTGGCCCTCTACGGGCCCAACGGTTTCTACTCGTCGGGTGGTCGTGCCGGTCGTCGCGGCGACTTCATCACCTCACCCGAGGTTGGTCCTCTGTTCGGTGTCGTGCTGGCGCGCGCACTCGACGCGTGGTGGTTCGAGATGGGTGAGCCCGACGACTTCCGCGTGTTCGAAGTGGGGGCCGGACCGGGCACGCTCGCGCGGTCGGTGATCGCCGCCGAACCGCGCTGCTTGGGTGGTGATGCCTCGCGCTACGTGGCGGTGGAGCGTGCGACCACTCAACGCGCGACTCATCCCGACGGTGTGACGTCGTGCGACATGTTGCCCGAGGGTTTGTTGCGCGGTGTCGTGATCGCAAACGAGTTGCTCGACAATCTCGCCTTTCGCCTCTTGGTGAACGATGGCCAATGGCGCGAGGCCTGGGTGACTCCCGAAGGAACCGAGGTCCTGCAGCCGATCGAAGGAACGCCACCGTTCGAACTTCCGGCCAATCCGCCGCAAGGTGCGCGCGTTCCGTGGCAGCAACGAGCGGGTGAATGGGTCGGTGACGTGGTGTCGCGGCTCGACGGTCGCCTCGTGGTGTTCGACTACATGGTGGCGCGCACGGCCATGCTCGCGGCGCGACCGTGGCGCGAGTGGTTGCGCACGTACGCCGGTCACGAGCGCGGTGCTCACTACCTGCGCGAGGTGGGCCGACAGGACATCACCACCGATGTGTGTATCGATCAACTCGAGGCGATGGTGCGCGCGGCCGACGTTGTTCGTTCACAGGAGCAGTTCTTGAAGCGGTGGGGGATCGACGAACTGGTGGACGAGGGCAAGCGGGTGTGGGAAGCCGAAGCGGCGCGTCCGGGTCTGCGGGCGATGAAGATGCGCAGTCGAGTGAGTGAAGCCGAAGCCTTGCTCGATCCGCGGGGGCTCGGATCGTTCACGGTTCTCGAGTGGGCGCGGCGTTCGCGGGGCTGACAATCGTCCTGATCGGGCTCGGGCTCGGGGCGGGCCGCGCGTGACGACATAAAGTCGCGGTCGACGAACTCGTTCGCTGGGGGAACCATGAGCACCGAGAACAACATCGACGATCTGCTGTTGGAGAACCGCAAGTTCCCGCCGCCGGCCGATTTCCAGAAGAACTCACTGGTGGCCGGAACGTTCTTGTACGACGAGGCGCGGCGCGACGACGAAGGCTTCTGGGCTCGGCAGGCCGGTGAGTTGCTGCACTGGGATCAGGAGTGGAGCACCATCTGCGAGTGGAACCTTCCGTACGCGAAGTGGTTCGTGGGCGGAAAGCTCAACGTGTCGTACAACTGCCTCGATCGCCACGTGCTCGCCGGCAAGGGCGACAAGGTGGCCATTCACTGGGAGGGCGAGCCGGGTGACACGCGCACCATCACGTACGCGCAGTTGCTCGCCGAGGTTCAGACGTTCGCCAATGTTCTGAAGGGCCTGGGCGTCCAGAAGGGCGACCGCATCAACATCTATCTGCCGATGATCCCCGAAGCGGTGGTGGCGATGCTCGCGTGCGCGCGTATCGGAGCCGCCCACAGTGTGGTGTTCGGCGGATTCTCGTCGCAGGCTCTGGCCGATCGCATCAATGATGCCGAAGCCAAAGTGCTCATCACCGCCGACGGCGGCTATCGACGTGGTGAAGTGTTCGCACTCAAGCCGGCGGCCGACGAAGCGTTGGCCAACACGCCGTCGATCGAGCACGTGGTGGTGGTGAAGCGCGGTGGCAACGACGTGACCATGAAGCCCGGTCGCGATCAGTGGTACCACGAGCTCATGGCGGGGGCGTCGGCCGATTGCCCGGCCGAGCCGATGGATTCCGAGCAGTTGCTGTTCTTGCTCTACACGTCGGGAACCACCGGTAAGCCGAAGGGCATCATGCACACCACCGGTGGGTATCTCACTCATGTGACGTACACGCACAAGTACGTGTTCGATCTGCACCCCGACACCGATGTGTATTGGTGCACGGCCGATGTGGGCTGGATCACCGGTCACAGTTACATCGTGTACGGGCCACTCTCCAACGGGGCCACGCAGGTGATCTACGAGGGCGTGCCGAACCATCCGGGCAACGATCGCTTGTGGTCGATCGTCGCGAAGTACGGCGTGACGATTTTCTACACCGCACCGACGGCCATTCGTACGTTCATGAAGTGGGGAACACAAGAGCCGGCCAAGCACGACTTGTCGTCGTTGCGTCTGCTCGGTTCGGTGGGCGAGCCCATCAACCCCGAAGCGTGGATGTGGTATCGCGACACGATCGGTGCCAGCAAATGTCCGGTGGTCGACACGTGGTGGCAGACCGAGACGGGTGGGATCATGATCAGTCCGTTACCCGGGGCCACCACGTTGAAGCCCGGTTCGGCCACGTTCGCGTTGCCGGGTGTGACGGCCGAAGTGGTGGACGACGCGGGTCAGCGCATCGAGAAGGGCGGCGGCTATCTCACGCTCACTCGGCCGTGGCCCGGAATGCTGCGTGGAATCTGGGGTGATCCGCAGCGCTATCAGGAGACGTACTGGAGCCGTTTCTCCGATCGGTACTTCGCCGGTGATGGTGCGAAGCTCGACGACGAGGGTTACCTGTGGTTGCTCGGCCGCGTCGATGACGTGATGAACGTGAGTGGTCACCGCATCTCCACCACCGAAGTGGAGAGCGCGTTGGTGTCGCATCCGAGTGTGGCCGAGGCCGCGGTGGTGGGTGCGAACGATGCGACGACGGGCCAGGCGATCATCGCGTACGTGACGTTGCGCGGCGGTTCGGAATCGACCGAGAACGATCTACGCAATCACGTGGCCAAGGAAATCGGCGCAATCGCCAAGCCGAAGACGATCTACTTCACGCCCGATCTTCCGAAGACGCGCAGTGGAAAGATCATGCGAAGGTTGTTGCGAGACGTGGCCGAGGGTCGCAACCTGGGGGACACCACCACGTTGGCCGATGCGAGCGTAGTGAACGAACTTCAGCGCCGCGCCTCCGAATCCCCCACCGAAGACTGAATGGGTGCGAAACCCCGGCAAATTTGCCGGTCTGATTCCCCAACTAATCGCGGAAGTTGTTGAACTGCAGCGGGATGCCGAGATCGGCGCCCTTCAACATCGCCATGACGGCTTGGAGATCGTCGCGCTTCTTGCTCGTGACGCGGACCGATTCACCCTGGGTCTGACTGCTCACACCCTTCGGGCCTTTCTCCTTGATCATCTTGTTG
>VERK01000352.1 GCA_018882725.1 Actinomycetota bacterium
CACCGTGTACGGATCGACCGATGTGAAGTCGGTGCCGACACCGGGCTGCATTCCGATGGCTCGTGCGTTGGCCACCAGACGAGCTGGCTCACGCAGTGACGAACGCTCGAGGCGCAGAGTGTTGTAGCGATCACGCTCGGCTGAGATCTGGCTCTCGATCTTGTCGATCTGCATCTGATTCTCAGCGATCCGCGTCTGGGCGACGACGATCATCATCATGATGCCGACGACCAGAATCACCACACCCGACGTCACGTACACCAAACGCCGACTGCGGCGGGTCAGATTGCGATTGGAGACGGCCAACGCCAGCTTCGACCGGGTCGGCTTCGAGCGCTGACGCGTGGCCGGTCGGGCCTGACGATCGGCCGAAGTCCTCGTGGTCACGGTCTTCTTGATCGGCTTCTTCGACGGCCGCTTGGCCGGCTTGACAGTCGAGCGCGCGACAGCGGTGCGAGCCATCAGCGAACCTCCACCACGCGCAGACGGGCCGACGCACTGCGGGGGTTGCGCTCGAGTTCGGCGGCCGACGGCTTGGATGCCACGCGCACCACATCGACTTTCGCCACCGCTCCGCACACGCACGGGAGGGTCGACGGACACTGGCAGCCACCGGTGCGGTGGAATGCGAAGCGTTCCTTGACGATGCGATCCTCACCGGAGTGGTACGAGAGCACCGCGACGCGGCCGCCCTTGCCCGTCTTCTCGATTGCCGCATCGAGCGCGACCGGCAGCACGTCGAGTTCTTCGTTCACCGCGATGCGCAAGGCTTGGAACGTGCGCTTGGCCGGATGACCTCCGCGACGACGGGCCGGAGCCGGGATCGCCGACGCCACGATGGACGCGAGTTCGGCGGTGGTCGTGATCGGGCGATTGGCGCAGATGGCGCGGGCGATCCGGCGGGCGAAACGCTCGTCGCTGAATCGATGGATCAGATCGGCCAGTTCGTCCTCGGACGACTCGTTGACGATGTCGGAGGCCGAGCGTCCGTGCGACGCATCCATGCGCATGTCGAGTGGAGCATCGTGGCGATACGAGAAACCACGCTCGGGAGCATCGAACTGATGTGAAGAAACACCGAGATCGAACAGCGCACCCGACAGCTGTTCGATCCCGGTGTCCCCCATGGCATCGACAAGCCGATCGAATCGGCAGTGGCGAACTTGGGCG
>VERK01000171.1 GCA_018882725.1 Actinomycetota bacterium
TGCACACACTCGCCACAGCCAAGCCGACCATGCGACCCGTGCGTTGCATGATGTCGTAGGTGGGTTGCGTGGGTGGGCGACCGGTGATCGCCTCGATCGCGATGCCCGACGCCTCGGCTTCCAGACAACCGCGTGCGCCGCAACCGCAGCGGTGACCCTCGGGGTTGACGATCACGTGACCCACGTGTCCGGCGTTGCCCGATGCGCCGTCGAGCAACTTGCCGTCGAGCACGATGCCACCACCCACTCCGGTGCTCACGACCATTCCGATGAAATTGGTTTCACCTTGTGCGGCACCGAGCCAACCCTCGGCGAGGGCGAACGCCTTGGCATCGAGATCACCGAACACGGGAACTTCGATTCCTGCGTCGCGCAGTGTGTCGCTCACCGCTTCACGTAGTGGAAACCGACGCCACGCTGGGATGTTCAACGGTGACACCGTCTCACAATCGGTGTCGATGGGGCCGGCCGAACCGATGCCGACGACGACGATCCGCCCGTTGTGCGTGTCGGCAGCACGTTGCGTCTGACGGCGAATGAGCGAGGCGAGTGACTCGTACAGATCGTTGGCGCGCTTGTCGAGATCGGTACGCACCATGTCGCGGTCGACGAGGTTTCCGCGGCGATCGACGAGACCGACGGCCATCTTGGTTCCGCCGATGTCGATCGCGAGTGCCACGTCGGTATTCGCCACCTCGCGCAGGCTAGCGATTACGGTGCTTGCGGCGATCGGGCACGAGCTCGTCGTGACGAATGAAAGGGCACGACGATGAAGACCTCGCGAATCTTTGGTCTGGCCTGTTCGATTCTCGTCATCGCGGCCACGGCCTGTGGTGGCAGCGACTCGTCGAGCAGCGGTGGCAGCGATGGTGGAGCCGCCAGCAGTGGTGGTTCGAACGCCGACAAGGTGGCGCAGTCGGTGATCGACTCCGCTGCCGAAGAAGGGGTCGAACTCGACGAAGACTGCATTCGCGAAGCGGTCACGGCGATTCCCGAAGCCGACCTGCAGATCATGGTCGACAACCTGGCCGCCCTCGACTCGGGCGATGCCGACGTCGACACCATCGGAATCAGCGACGAGGGCCTCAACGGACTCAACGCGATCTTCGAATGCGTGACCGGCGGCTGACAGACCTTGATGAAGCCTGAACGACTCTTCGACATTCGGATCGTAAGTTCTTGGCAACATCGACAGCAGATGTTCCGCACCACGGAGCGTTACACCAAGGAGACAACATGAAGAAGTACATGACAGCCGGTCTCGTGACCGTCGCACTCGCTCTGGGCGCCAGCGCCTGCGGTGGCGACGACGACAAGAGCGGTGGCGGTGGATCGGGTAGCGGCGACGTTCGCGAACAGCTCGCCGCCATGATCAACGAAGACGGCGACATGGACGAAGCCATGGTGAATTGCATGGTCGACGCCGCCATGGAGTCGTTCAGCGACGACGACATGAAGTCGGTCCTCGACGGTGGCGATCCGTCGACCGAAGGAGAAGACAAGTTCTTCGAGGCCGCACTCGACTGCGGCCTGGGTAGCTGACGACAGTCAGTCGTCGACGCGTCGCGCGTCCTCGATGAGGTTGATCTGATACAGAACCTCGTCGAGGGCGTCGGCGGCGCTGATGGCCGAGTACCGCTGCGGCGTCTCGGGCCCACAACAACTCGGCACGGGCGACAAGATCGTCCACGGGCGCGGATGCAAGAACTGCACCACGCTGTAGCGCTCACCTTCGAAGCCAGGTGAGGCGATGACTCGATGCCAACCGACCGGGATCACACCGTTGGTGAGTCGCTCGAGCATGATGCCGGTGTTGATGATCACCTTGCCGTCGGGCGGAATCGCATCGACCCACTCGCCGTTCACTTCCACCTGAAGACCGGGGGCAGTGGCTCGCGGGAGCGCCGTGATGAGATTGATGTCGCCATGGGCACCGGCCCAGATGTGTCCGCCGGCGGGCGCGTCCTTCATGGACGGATAGCGAATCGCGCGCGTGAGCGTGGGGCCGTCCTGGACCATGTCGTCGAAGAATGTTTCACCGCAGCCGATGCCGAGGGCGATGACACGCAGGAAACGTCGTTGCAGATCGGCGATCGCGTCGTGGAACGCGTAGAGGACTTTCGAGATTCCCGGCACCACCGCATCGGGTAGCAATTGATCGGGATACGAACCCGGGAACTTGCGGCGCAACGGATGACCCGACGGAATCGGTGACGCCCAGTTGACCATCTCTTTCCAGTCGGGCTTGTCACTCGACGCCGCGGTCTCCACGAGCAGCCCGGTGTAACCAGTCTGTCCGTGTGCACCCGGAGCGACGAACTTCTGCTTGACCTCGGGTGCCATCGAGAAGAACTCGCGCAACATGCCGTACGCGGTGTCGAGCAGGTCTTCCGACAGGTCGGAACTGGTGTACACGAAGCCAGTGGTGAGGCTTCGACGTACTCCGTCGACCACCGAACGACGGGTCGACTCCGATCCGGTCTCGAAGGCGAGCAAATCGACGTCGAGGATCTGATCGGTCATGAGGACAACGCTAACGGTTGAGGGCTTGGTCGAGGTCGCGCCACAGATCGTCGACGTCTTCGATACCCACCGACATGCGGACGAGGCCGGGTTCGACGTGTGCATCGCCCGGATACTTCTGGCGCCGTTCCATGGTGGTCTCGACGCCACCGAGGCTGGTGGCTTCGACGATCACCTGCGTCGACGCACAGACCCGATCGGCCTTCTCGGCACCGCCGCGTACGACGAAGCTGACCATCGGGCCGACTCGCCGCACCGATTCAACAGACGCGTGTGAGGCCAAGCGTTCGGCGAGCACACCGGCCGACTCGGACGCTGCCGCGTAGCGCAACGGCAAGGTTCGCAACCCACGTAGGGCGAGAAACGCTTCGAGTGCACCCGGCGTCGCACCTTGCACCACGCGGGCCCGGACCAACGATTCGTACACGGCGTCGTCATTGGTGCAGGCCAAGCCGATCAGCAGGTCGCTGTGGCCGCCGATGAACTTGGTCCCCGAATGCATCACGACGGTCGCACCGCTGGCCAACGGTTGCACGCCGATGGGTGTGGCGAACGTCGAATCGACGACCGTGCGAATTCCGCGAGCACTCGCTTCGCGGCACAACCGCGCGAGATCGGCTTCGTCGAGCGTGGGGTTGGTGGGTGTCTCGATCCACAGGAGCACACCGTCGGCGCCGCGCGTGGCATCGCGTTCGGCTCGCTCGATCGCTGCCACCACATCGAGGGTGTTCTGGATGGCTACCGGAACCGTCGTGAGAGTTCCGCGGTCGGCCAGATCGCCGAGCAACGCGCGGACGCCGAGATAACTCACCGACGGCACCACCACGATCTGCGGGCGCAGAGCGAAGAGAATCGCCGACGCCACCGCCATTCCCGACGAGTACGAAAGACAGCGACCGCCCTCGAGCCGACCCACTGCATCTTCGAGCGCGGCCCACGTGTCGGTCCCGTGCGTGCGCGAGTACTCGGGGCCGCTGCGGAAGTTCGACGCGAGCGTGATGGGCGTGTTCAGCGGATCGCCGGGTTGATCAGGTCGTCCGGCCGTGACCGCAATCGTTCGGGGCTTGGGTCGTTCAGTCATGATGCACGAACACTTCTGGCTGACCTCCGGTGTGGATCCACACCACATTGTCGCCGCTCGCCCACCGGCCATCGGCGGCATTACCGAGCAATCCGGCCATTCCCTTGGCGGTGTACACGGCGTCGAGCACCCAGGCACCGGTGAGCGCGGCCCAGTCGGCCGCATCGGTCGATTCGGGAGTGGCGATCGCGTAGTCGGCTCCCAACCAACGCGCATCCACCTCCACATCGGCCGCCTCGACACGTCCGGGTAGACCGGCCAAGTGCAACGCCTCGTTGGCGAGTTGCTCGACACTCGGGAATCCGGCCACCACACCTTTGGCCACACCGATCGCGATCACCGGCGGATGCGCCAAGCCAAGGGCTCGACGCCACGCGCGGCCGGCCACCAGACCTGCGTGCGTGCCACCACTCGACGAGGTGAAGACGATGGCACCGGGCGTGAAACCGGTGCTGGTGCACTGCTCGACGATCTCGTCGTATGCCAGCACGTAGCCGAGCGCACCCACGTGCGTGGAGCCGCCGATCGGAATGGAATACGGCGCGAGCTTCTGCGCCGCCAACTCGTCGGTGAGTGCTTCACGCGCGATCTCGAGCACTCCCCACTCGGACGGACCGGCTCCGGTGAAATGCATGTGCGCACCAAAACGGTCGGACAGCAATTGATTGCCCTCCAGACGATCGGGTCGATCGCCGGCGAGGACCAGATGTGTTTCGAGACCCAGCAGCGATCCGGCCGCCGCTGTCATGCGGCAGTGATTGGATTGACCGGCACCCACAGTGATGAGCGCACGGGCACCGTTGCGAACGGCATCACCGCACAAGAACTCGAGTTTGCGCGCCTTGTTGCCTCCCATACCGAGGCCAGTGAGATCGTCGCGCTTCACCCACAGCCGAACGCCGTTACCCACCAACGGTCCGCGTTCGAGCGGTGTGGGCAACGTCGCCAGTCGGACCCGCGGCACGCCGTGCCACTCGGTGAGGCGCTCGCTGGAGAGATCCGACGTCACGCTTCGAGGCTACGAGACGATGTCGAGTCGCACATGGCCGACTGCCAAGATGAGCCCGTGCCGACTACCGACTGGAACCCGATCCTGCGGGCCGAGTTCGACGAGCCGTACTGGGCCGAACTCCAGTCGTTCGTGACCGACGAGAGGGCACACGGCGCGGTGTATCCGCCGGCGGCCGATGTGTTCGCCGCGCTGCACCTCACGTCGTACGCCGACACCAAGGTGGTGATCCTCGGCCAGGACCCGTACCACGGTGCGGGTCAGGCG
>VERK01000172.1 GCA_018882725.1 Actinomycetota bacterium
CGTGTCGCCCCCGCCGCTCGAATTCACCTGCAACGTCATGTCGAGCACCCGGTAGTACATGCCGATCGCCTCGGGGTGGTTCTGCATGAGCCACCGCGCGTAGTGGAAGTTGCCCATGCCACCGTGCGAGGCCGATTCCATGTGATCGAAGCCGCGGTGAAGATGCCCGTTCACTTCGCGCGAGAAGTCGCCCGACGTGCCGAGTTGATTCTCGACGAACCGGAGGAACGGATCGAGGAACGGCTCGAAGTGGGCCTTGCCGATGAGCGCGGTGCGGTAGCCCGCGTCGTGCAGGGTGCTCGCGATGCTCGGGGCCTCGTCGGGGAGCGGCACGCCGTTCATCCACACGCCGTGCGTGGCCACGTGCTGCCCGGTGATCATGGTGGAACGCGACGGCATGCACACGACGCTCTGCGGATGCGCGCGCGTGTAGTTGATGCCGTCGGCGGCCAGCCGATCGATGGTGGGTGTGCGGGCCACCGTGCCGCCATTGCAGCCAAGAGAATCGAAGCGCTGCTGATCGGTGGTGATGAACAGAATCTTGCGACCCATCAGGACGCCTCCATCGTTGTCTTGAGCCGTTCGAGGCCATCGCCCGCGGCCCCGGCGATCATGAGGGCCATGACCTCGGGGTCGGCGTCGGTGGAATAGACCACCACGCACCGCGCATCGCCGTCGGGGATCACGTCGACGGTTCCGAGGTGCGACTTCACGATGGCGTTGTTGACGATCGTGTATTGGAAGCGGCGCAGATCGTGGTCGAGGGTGACGATGTCCTCTTCGAACTTCAGTCCCGAGGCCAACGACACCCAACGCTTGTTGCCGACAACTTCCGTCGCGGTGGTGGGAAACCATTCGTGCAGGCGGGCTGGATCGCCCACCAACGACCAGACGAGATCGGCCGGTCGATCGATGAACACGTGCCGCCTGACGGTTCCCATTCGGTCGACCGTATCAGGGTCGTGACCAGGTGTGATAGACAACAGGGCGAGGGGAACCGAGGGGGTCGGTGCGCCAGTGAGTGGGTTGGCCAACCGAGTGATGTCTGTACGGCGCACGATCGCGCCGCTCACGCCTGCCCTGGTTCTCGTCCTCGTGCAGTTGGTGTTCTTCGGCGTGCCGCTCGGAGCGTGGATTCGCGGTGTGGTGATCGGTCTGCTCACAGCGTTGCTCGCCGTCGGTATGGCTCTCGTGTATCGCGCCAACCGCGTTCTGAACTTCGCTCAGGCCGACCTCGGCTTCATCCCGGCTGCGTTGTCAGTGGGCATCATCGTGTTCTCGGGTCTGCCGTATCTGCTTGGCTTGGCTGCCGGCCTCGGCGCATCGATCGTGCTCGGTGCCCTGGTCGAGTTGGCCATCGTTCGACGGTTCGCGCGCTCACCACGACTCGTGCTCACCGTGGCGACCATTGGCATCACGCAGCTGCTCGCGGTGTTCGCGATCCTGATTCCGCGTTTGTGGGACGAGAACGCGGCGTCTCAGCGCATCCCGCCGCCGTTCGACTGGAAGTTGACGATCGGATCGTTCATCCTCAACGCGAACGACTTCATCGCGATGATCGTGGCGCCGCTGGCGATGCTCGTAGTCGTTCTGTTTCTCACTCGCACGCGTATCGGCACGGCCGTGCGCGCGGCGGCCGAACGCAGTGAGCGAGCCTCACTGCTCGGCATTCCGGTGGGCGGTCTCTCCACCATCGTGTGGATGCTGGCCGCGTTCCTCTCGTTCCTCGCCCTGTTCTTGCGAGCCGGCATCCTTGGTGTTCCGCTCGGCAACGCATTGAGCATCTCGACACTCGTGCAAGCCCTGGCCGCGCTCGTGATCGGGCGACTACGCAATCTCGGCACCATCGCCGTGGCTGCGGTCGCCCTCGGCATCCTCGAGTACGGCGTGGCCTGGAACGCCGAGAGCCCGTTGCTCGTGGCACCGTTCGTGGGAGCCGCCGTGATGGCCGCACTCCTCATGCAGCGACGCGGCAGCACCCGACTCGATCAGGACACGACCGCGTCGTGGCGACTCGCCGACGAAGTGCGCGATCTCGACCCCGCTGTTGCGCGTCTGCCACTCGTGCGCCTGCTTCGCTACGGCACCTACGCGCTCGCTCCGATCGGCCTCGTGATCATCCCGATCGTGCTGCGCTCCGATCAGGTCATCAAGATCACCGCCATCGCGATCTTCGCAATCATCGGGTTGTCGTTGGTGGTGCTCACCGGTTGGGCCGGGCAAATCTCACTCGGACAGGTGGCTCTGGTGGCCATCGGCGCCGCCGTGAGCGCCAAGTTGACTCTCGAATGGAACGTCGACCTCACGCTCGCACTGTTGGCCGGGGGAGCCGTGGGTGCGCTGGCCGCGTTCCTCGTGGGTCTGCCGGCGCTTCGTCTACGTGGCCTTTATCTCGCGGTCACCACGCTCGTGTTCGCCATGTCGGTGATCTCGTGGTTGCTCAACGATCGTTTCTTCTCGTGGGTGCCCGGCAACAAGCGCATCGAACGGCCCCCGTTGTTCGGACGCATCGATGTGGAGACGCCCACACGTTTCTACGTCTACACCCTCGTGGTGCTGGCGATCTCGATGATGGCCGTCCGTGGCATTCGCCGCAGTCGTACCGGACGCGCGATCCTCGCTCTGCGCGACAACGAAAAGGGTGCTCAGGCGTATTCGCTGTCGGCCACCAAGGTCAAACTCACCGCCTTCACGATCTCGGGCACGTTGGCTGGTGTCGCCGGCGGACTCTTCTCGCACCTGAATCACAGCTTCGATCTGCAGAGCTATGGCGTGGGCAAGAGCCTCGACGTGTTCACCGCATCGGTGGTGGGCGGGCTCGGGTCGATGTTCGGCGCGGTGCTCGGCGCGGTGTACCTGCGCGGAACCGAGTGGTTCGTCACCGCCGAAGAGTGGCGCTTCTTGTCGTCGGCGGCCGGTGTGTTGTTGGTTCTCCTCGTCGTCCCCGGCGGTCTGGGCGCCCTCGTCATCAAGATCCGCGATCAGTTGGCGATGCTCATCGCTCGACGAGCCGACCGCAGCAAGGAGTCGCAGTGAGCGAGAAGGCGTCGTTGTGGAAGCGGTTCTGGTACGGCTTCCGTCACCCGAGTTCGTGGCTACGGGATGTGTGCGGCGGCCAACCGGTGTACCCGCTGGTGATCCTCTTCGGGCTCAACGCCGTCGACGAACTCGACCGCGCCGCGTTCGGCATCTTGTTGCCCGAGATTCGCGAACATTTCGATCTCGACCTCGGGACCACGCTCGGATTGGTGGGTCTGGCCAGTGTGGCGGCTCTCGCGTTGCAAGTCCCCATCGCCCAGATCGCCGATCGCTCGAAGCGCACGCGGCTCGCTCTCATCGGCGCGTTGGTGTGGGCCATGTTTTCGGGTCTCACGGGTCTCGCCACCGGCCTCATCGTGCTCACCATCGCGCGCAGCGGATCGGCCCTCGGTAAAGCGGTCATCGATCCCACACACAACTCGCTGATCTCCGATTACTACCCGATCGAATCGCGCACGAAAGTGTTCTCGGTGCACCGGGCGGCTAACGCGGTGGGAGCGTTCGTCGGCCCGTTGAGTGCCGGTCTGCTCGCGTACTACTTCGGGTGGCGCACACCGTTCTTCGTTTTCATCGTTCCCACCATCATCTTCGCGGTGCTCGCTCTGCGGCTGGTCGAACCGGTACGCGGGCAGTGGGAACGCAAAGCGATGGGCGTGTCCGACGAGGTGGCCGCAACCGAAGAAGTGGCGCCGTCGTTCAGCGAGAGTTGGCGCACGGTGCACAAAGTTCAGTCGTTGCGCCGCATCTGGTACAGCCTGCCGTTCCTCGCCACCGGCCTCATCGGGTTCGTTTCGTTGGCCTCGTTGATGTACGACCAGGAGTTCGGCCTCGACGAGCGCGCGCGTGGTGTGGCCGCCGCGATCGCCGAGCCGTTCCAGTTGGTGGGCCTCGTGATCGGAAGTCGCTACATCGCCAAGCGCTACGCCAACAACGTGGCCGGTCTCACCAAGGTGGGGGCCAACGTCTCGATCGCCGCCGCCGTGCTGGCCGCCGCGTTCGCGCTCGCTCCCAACATCGTGGTGGCGGTGGCCGTCAACTGCGTGATCTCGGCGGCACTGGCCATTCTGGCCCCGGCGGTGTTCTCCGGACTCTCGTTGGCGATTCCGCCCCGCGCTCGCGCCACCGGTTTCTCGGTCGCGTCGCTGTGGGTCATTCCGGGTCTGTTCGTGTTGCCCATGATCGGTTGGCTGGCCGATCAGTTCACCATTCGCATCGGAATGCTCGTGATGATTCCGCTCTTCATCATTGGCGGCCTCATCCAGCGCACCATCGGCAACGTGATCATGGACGACATCGGCCAGGTGTGGCAGTCGGCCGCGGCGCGTTCGGAAGTGTTGTACGAGCGCCGCCAAGGGCGAGCCAAGTTGCTCATCTTGCGCGGTGTGCGCTCGGGCTACGACGGACGACCAGTGCTGCACGGCATCGACATGGACCTCGAAGAAGGGGAGATCATCGCGCTGCTCGGCACCAACGGTGCGGGCAAGAGCACACTGCTCAAGACCATCAGCGGTGTGGTGGAAGCCGACCGCGGTGCGGTGATCTTCGACGGGCGCGACATCACCCACGCGCCTCCGCACGAGATCGCGCATCTCGGCATCGTGCAGATGCCCGGCGGCGCCGGCGTGTTCGGTTCGCTCACGGTGCGCGAGAACCTCGACCTGTCGGGCTGGACCAACCGGCGTGATTCCGCCGGAGTCGAACGAGCCAAGGCTGAAGTGCTCGAGATCTTCCCGATGCTGGCGGCTCGCCTCGACGAACCGGCCGTCAACTTGTCGGGCGGACAGCAGCAGATGCTCGCACTGGCGATGAGTTTCGTGATGCGACCCAAGGTGTTGCTC
>VERK01000173.1 GCA_018882725.1 Actinomycetota bacterium
GGGCAAGCCCATGCTCCAGTTGAGAGCGAACACACGACCTTCACGGACCAGCCGCGCGGCGTCGACGATCCGTTCGGGGGTGAGGAGATTCAGACATCCGAACAGCGGGCCGTCGGCCTCGTCCCACACGTCCCAACTGGCCGGCAATCCCGCGCGCCGCGGCAAGTGGTCGTAGTCGGGAAGACCTGATCGTGACGTGTTCATGGCCCGACCGTAGTGCGGACGATGATGAGCCGACCCTCGAGGCCGACCATCATGGCGTCGTGACTTCGTCCCCCGGACCCCTCCACGGCATTCGCGTCCTCGACCTCACACGTGTGCTGGCCGGCCCACACTGCGGCCGCATGCTCGTCGACATGGGTGCCGACGTCATCAAGGTCGAACCACCGGACGGCGATCTCACGCGCTTCGCGAGTCCACGCGTCGGTTCGATCTCCACCTACTTCGCCCAGCAGAACGCCGGGAAGCGCTGCATCAGCGTCGACCTGGCGACTCCGGAAGGAGCCGACCTGTTGCGTCAGTTGGTCGACAAGAGCGACGTGTTGCTCGAGAACTACCGCGCCGGTGTGATGGACCGCTTGGGTCTCGGATACGACGCCTTGAGCGCTCGCAATCCTCGACTGGTGTACGCGTCGATCAGCGGATACGGCGCCGACGGACCGTGGGTGCATCGTCGCGCCTACGCACCGGTCATCGGAGTCGAGAGTGGTCTCACCAAGATGCAAGGTGATGCGCGCGGCGGTCAGTACGCCAACGACCCGTGGTCACACGCCGACACCTACACCGCACTCGAGACCGCATCGGCGATTCTGGCCGCATTGTTCCAACGCGAACGCACTGGTCGCGGTGAACGCATCGACGTCTCGATGGCCGAGACGATGCTCTACGTCAACGAGCACGCACACGACCAGCTGTTCGACGGTGAGATCGACCCGGCCTGGATCCGCTCGTATCAGCCCGGTGACTATCCGATTCTCACGGTTGCCGATGGCACGCGCGTGCTCATCGCCGGACACCCGGCCGAGCGCGGAACATTCGATCTGATCGCGGCCGCGATGGATCGGCCCGACCTCGGATCCGATCCGCGTTTCGCCGACGTTCCGTCACGCCGCGCCCACTTCTCCGAACTGCTCGCCGAGATGCAGGCCTGGGCATCCACCTACGCCGATGCCGTGGTGTTCGAGGAGAAGTGTTCGAAGAGCGGGCTCGCGGTCGGAGTTCTTCGCAGTGTTCGCGAACTGGCCGAGTCCGAATGGGCCGAGGCACGAGGTGCTGTCGTGCGTATCGACGATCGACTCGGTGGAACCCTGAGGGTTCCCAACTCGCCCTGGCACTTCCGAGGCGCCACCACCGGAGTTCGGGGTGAACCGCGTTACCGCGGAGAAGACAACCGTGCGGTACTCGGCGAGGTACTCGGACTCGACTCGGCGCGACTCGACGATCTCGAGGCCCGCTCGATCATCTCGAGTCGTCTACCGCGCACGAAGTAATCAGAGCACGCAGAAGTCGGGGCGCCGCATCAGGCGTCGAGTCCGTGCGGAGCATCGAGCACGGTGGTTCCCATGAAGCGGGCGACCGGTGGCAACGTGCGCGCGAGCACCGGTCCGGTGAGCACCACGAAGAGCAATGTGCCGACTCCGATCTGACCGCCGAGGATCACGCCACCCACGAACACCACTGCTTCGATCAGCCAGCGTGCGACCTGCATGTTCAGGCCACGATCGGCCAAGCCGAGCATGATCAATTCGATCGGACCGGTGCCGAGCATGGTCGACACGCCCACCGAAATCGCGGTGTAAAGAAGAGCCAGCCCGACCAGCATCATCGGAATTCGCCAGGCCAGTGCGTCTGGTTCGGGAATCGCTTCGAGCGACAGATTGACCGCCACACCAACCAGAACGGCACCGAGGAGCGTTCCCCACTGAGGAGGACGTCGCAGCGCGATGGCGAGCAGCGTGTACACACCACCGCAGATCCAACCCATCGTGCCCACACCGATGTCGAGTTGTTCGGCTCCGCCCGTGCTCAACACATCGGCCGGCGCAACACCGAGTTCGGCCGACACCATCAGAGCGATACCAATGCCTACGACGCCGATGCTGGCGAGCAGACACAGGAAGCGAAAAGTGAATGACCGCGGCTCGCGAGCAGCGGCCGTCGTCGAAGTCACTGTCCCACCCTAGATGGCCCGGCTCGAGGCGGACCGCCTCTCGTCAGCCGATGCGCTTCGGAGGACGCGGGAAGAAGGGACTCGTGCGAGCGATGTACTCGGCGTAACCCTCACGGCGCTTCTTGAGTGAACGCTCGAGCAGGGTCACACCCGACACCCGACGCAGAAGAACCGTCATCGTGAGCGCACCGAGCAAGCCCCACGCTCCGCCACCCGATTCGGCGGCGATGATGGCCAGACCCCACCACACACATGCATCTCCGAAGTAATTGGGATGCCGCGTGTATCGCCACAATCCTCGATCCATCACCTTGCCCGCCGACGACGGATCGGCCTTGAAGCGAGTGAGTTGCGCGTCGCCGACAACTTCGAAGAAGAAGCCGATCAGCCACACCACGATTCCGATCACCGCCACAGGTCCGACCGACGGTGAATCGTCGGCCTGTCCCATCTGGACTCCGAGCGACACGATCCACATGAGCGTGCCCTGCAACGTGAACACCGTCGCCAGACTGATGATCGGGAAACGTGGCCCCCATCGCTTGCGCATGGCGCGATAGCGATAGTCCTCACCGTGTCCGGTGTTGCGCCAACCGAGATAGATCGCCAACCGCAGACCCCAGATGGTCGTGAGAATCGTGAGCAACCACTGTCGGGCGTCGTCACCATCGCCCACGATGCGTGAGACCCAGGCCACGACCACGAATCCGAAACCCCACACGATGTCGACGATCGACGCGTTGCGGATGATCACGCTGACGATCCAGGTGGACACCATCAGCACCGCGATCGCCACCGCTGACCACAACATCACGTCACCCATGGCGACTCCTCTCGTCGAGCGCTCGACCGACTTGGGCATCGAGATCGAGCCACTGCCGGTCGAGCCATTCGGTGAACACCTTCATGTTCGCCTCCGTCGCGGCCGGAACCTCGGATCGAGCGACTCGTTTCATGACGAATCGAACCGGTGCGGGAGGGTCGCCCACGCCGCGCAGAATTCCGCCGAACGTGTCGAATCCTTCGAAGCCCACGTGCCAGGCCAGGACGACGTCGGCCTCGGGATTTCCCCGCAACAGCGCGGCCGCCCCGGCCGGTCGAGGCGGGAGAAGGTGTTGCATCGATCCCAAGCGCGCCGCACGTTCAGGATCGATCGACCCGATCTTGTCCAAGGCCGACGCCCGCTTCTTCGGATTGGCGCGAGTGCCCTCGGGGAAGATCACGCCGACCCCATCGGGGCCGAGGTCGGACACGAGGCGTTCGAGCGCCGCCAGTTCGGGAGCCGAGTCGGTCGCCCCCCGATCGAGAAAGTGATTGGGCAGGCGATTCCCGACGATGTCGAGGCACGGATCGGCCAACAACTCCTTCTTCAGCACATACCGCGGATTCACCTGGCTGTGCGTGGAGATCGCGTAGGCCGAGACCAACGAATCGGCCAGGCTGGCGTGGCGGGCGAGGAGCAGAGTGGGGCCGGGGCGCAGGGCCTCGGGGTTCTCGACCACCACCCGCACCCCGCAGGTGACGCGCAGAGCGCCGATCAGACGGGCCGCCCACCAGCGCTGAAGCCCGTAGTGGGAGGGCAGATGCCGCCCGCGACCGAACAGCCACAAGACGCCTGCCACCATCACTCCGGCCGATTCGATCCAGGCCCAGGCCACCGCGAACGCCAACAAGCGGACCGTGGGGAGCCGACGCCGACCCCGTAGGAGATCAGCCAGCAGGGCGCTCGGGAGCCAGACCGGCACGAGCGCCACGAGCAGGATTGCCGCCAGCACGAGAGCCGGGATCGACCGCAGTCGCCTCGTCATGAACGAATGGTAGAGCCCCGGGAACACCCAATTTCTCAAGTCGGCCCTCACGCCGACCGATACCCGACCGTGCTCTGGCTATCGGTTGCCGCGACCTCGGGACTCGCCGTGGGTCTCGTCGCGCATCGGCTTCGTCTGTCGTCGGCCATCAGCGAGCAGCAACAGTTACGCGACGATCTTCGACACTGGGAACACCGAGCAACCCACGATCCGCTCACCGGACTCCTCAATCGAGCCGCACTACTCGCTTATATCGAGCAGCGACTCGTCTCCAATCCACGTTTCGCCGTCATCTTCTGCGACGTCGATCGCTTCAAGGCCGTGAACGACAGCTTCGGACACGACGCTGGAGACCTGCTGATCGGCGAGGTGGCCCGCCGACTCGAGAATCTGACCGACGGAACGATGGCGGTGGCCCGGTTGGGAGGTGACGAGTTCGTCGTTGTTCTCGATGCCGACCGCGCCGAGATCCTTGCTCGGGCGATTCTCGGAGCGATGCGATCACCATGTCTGGTGGGTGACCGCATGATCCGCGTGTCGATCAGTGTCGGGGTTACAACTGCACCCTCCATCTCGTCGGCGCCGACACAGTTGCTCGCGCTCGCCGATTCGGCGTTACGGGAAGCCAAGCGACAGGGTGGTGACCGGATCGAGACGATCACGGGTGATCACCATCTCCAACGAGACGAGAACCTCCGCCGCGAGACCATCGTGAGGCGAGCCATTGCCGATTCGCGAACGGTTCCGTACTTCCAACCCGAGTTCGACGTCGAGAGTCACCGACTGGTCGGTGCCGAGGTTCTGGCCCGATGGCTGGCCGACGATGGTTCGCTCATGCGGGCGGCCGAGTACCTCGAGTCGGTGGTCGACGCTCACTCGTACGAACGCCTCACCGAGG
>VERK01000174.1 GCA_018882725.1 Actinomycetota bacterium
AAGCTGGCCGTTCCACCCGCTACGGCAGTGGTGGTTGCGCTGGCGATCGCGGGGGCCGCCATGTAGCGCCCTCTCGTCGCCGTCGTCGCCGGCGAGTAGTAGCCATGGACATCGACGAACAGGTCGGTGGCAACCGTCGATCGAAGGTCGATTCGGCCCGCCACACCCACGGGTACGGTGAGCGTCTGCGACAGCGAACCGCCGGCAGTGAGAGTCATCGTGGAAGCGAGCGGCATCGTCGAGCCTGCCGCCCAAACTCGTAGATCTCCCGTCGACGACGAAGCCGCCATCACGGTGAGGGTGACGGCACTGGCACCGACGGGGACTCCGGCCGTGCCGACGATGGCGATCGATCGATTGCTATTGGCTGGCAGTCGCTGACCCCCGATGAAGCTGGCGACACGCGTGGGCGTCACCGCGTCGAAGGCCGACGTTGCGACCGATGCACTCACCCGCGGCGAGGCGGGCGCAGCCCAGCCGATCGAGATGAACAGAACGGCGACAACGATCGTCAGCGCCCGCCTGTTCATCGGAGGAAGATTAGTTCGCTCGCGTCAGATTCGGTCAGCCCGCCGCAGGGCCGTGGTCGCATCTCCCGATTCGCCACGAAGAACCGCGAGAGTGACTGGCGACGATCCCGCTTCTCGACACAATTCGAGCCCGATCTGCTCGTGATCGCGATACGCGCGCCAGCGCGCGGTGCGACCACCCAGAATCGTCGCACCGACTCTCTCGAAGGTCGACAGCTGCGACGCGATTTTTCCGATGTCGTGCAACAAGGCGGCCGCCATCTCGTCACGCGTCCACGAGCCCAGCGCCTCGAAATGACGCGCCACGGTGATCGCGTGGCGACGGTCGACGTTGCTCAGGCGTCGCCACAATGCAATTTCGCCGTCCGACAAGAACGATTCGGCCCACACTTCATCGGCTACCGACGGCGCCGCTGGTGAGAGCGAACCGATGAACCGCTTGGTGAGGTGGAACACGGTGATCACTCGCCTCGACCCACCCGGGCTCGCGGATGCGCGGCGCGATACTGCTCGAAGATTCGCTCCTGAGACACCTTCGTATAGACCTGCGTGGTGGAGATTGACGCGTGACCGAGCATCTCCTGGACGATGCGTAGATCGGCCCCGTGATCGAGCATGTGCGTGGCGCACGAATGACGTAGCACGTGCGGCGAAAGGTGACCGGTCAAGCCAGCCCGCTCACCGTGACGAGTCACCGCCGCCCAGGCCGCCTGCCGCGACAGCCGACCACCGCGACGATCGAGGAACACGGCCTCGGCATCACCGCGGCGCTTCCATCGCGTGGGAACGAGGTCAGGTCGACCACCACTGAGCCATTGCTCGAGGGCCTGACGAGCGCACGAACCCACCGGAACCAATCGTTCCTTCGAACCCTTGCCGTACAAGCGGACGAGCCCCGACTCGAGGTCGAGATCACCGAGCGACAATCCGCAGGCTTCGGAGATCCGGGCCCCTGTCGCGTAGAGGAACTCGAGCAAGGCGCGATCACGACGTGCCACCGCATCATCCCCCACCACAGCGCCGATCAGCCGAGCGACGTCTTCCTCGCTCAGTGGCTTGGGAATTCCCGCTGGTACGCGCACGCCATCGAGATCGGCAGTCGGGTCGTCACGTCGTCGATTCTCAGCCACCAAGAAGCGATGGAAGTTTCGTACCGCAGCCAATTGACGAGCCACGCTCGAAGGTGCCGCTTCGGAGCGGCGCTGGGCGACGAAGGCATCGATGTCGGGGGCCTTCACGTCGAGAACCGACGTCTTGCGACCTCGCAACCACTCGCAGTACCCGGAGAGATCGCGCCGGTAGGCCGCCACTGTGTTGGACGAGCGTCCCCGTTCGGCGACCAACCACGAGAGGTATTCCTCCGCATCGATCGGAAGTTCGGATCGGGTCATCGACCCGAGAGGCGGCGTTCGGCGAGAAGAAGACCGATCGTCGCCTTCGCATCCGAGATGCGTCCATCGACCACCATGTCGACCGCGTCAGCCAGCGGAACTCGAAAGACGTCCATGTGCGTCTCCTCCGGACCGTGCACGGCCCGTCCGACTTCGATGAGCTCGGTCGCGAGATACACGTGCAGCACTGAGTCGGTCATTCCCACCGAGGGAAAGAAGCGATGCAGCAATTCGAGCCGACCGGCGTCGAAGCCGATCTCTTCCACGAGTTCGCGCCGAGCCGTGTCGATCGGGTCTTCACCATCGACGTCGCGCATTCCGGCCGGGATCTCCACGATCGAGTCGTCGAACGCGGCGCGATACTGGCGGAGCAATGACACGGTTCCGTCCTCGTGCAATGGAACCACCGCCACGGCACCGGGTGAACGCACGATGTCGCGCGTGAACTCGTTGCCGTCCGGATCGGTGAACGCTCCGACCACCACTCGCCAGACAAAACCGTCGTAGACCGGTGAGTCTCCGAGGTGGCGGAACGAGGTCACGCGTTCTGAGTTTCGGACCGCGACTCGACCGAACTTACCGATCGCCCGTGGCGCGCGCGGTTCGCCAGTGCGGCGCCGATGAGATCGCGGAACAACGGATGCGGGCGGTCGGGGCGGCTCTTGAACTCGGGGTGGGCCTGAGTGCCGACCCAGTAGGGATGGTCGACCAATTCGATGAATTCGACCAGACGCTTGTCGGGCGAGGTTCCGCTGCACAAGAAGCCCGCTGACTCGAACCGCGGGCGGTACTGGCTGTTGAACTCATAACGATGGCGATGACGCTCGCTCACTACGGGCTCGCCGTAGGCGGTGGCCACCTTCGAACCCGGTGTCAGCACCGCGTAGTACGCACCCAGGCGCATGGTGCCGCCCTTGTTGGTGATGTCGCGCTGGTCGTTCATGATGTCGATCACGGGGTGGGTGGTGGTCGCATCGAATTCGGTGGAATGCGCGTCGGCCATACCGAGAACGTGGCGCGCGAACTCGATCGTCATCACTTGCATGCCGAGGCACAGACCGAGACACGGCACCTGATTCTCGCGCGCGTAATGCGCGGCGGCGATCTTGCCCTCCACACCGCGGATACCGAATCCGCCCGGAATCACCATGCCGTCGAGATCGGCCAGACGACCGGCGGCCAACAGTCCCTCGACTTCTTCGGCCTGAATCCAGTCGATCTGCACCTTGGCGCCGTGATGGAATCCTGCGTGCTTGATGCTCTCGACCACCGACAAGTACGCGTCCTGCAGCTCGACGTACTTTCCGATGAGTCCGATGCGCACCGGCTTGGTGGCGTTCTCGACCATCGTGACGACGTTCTCCCACGACGAAAGATCGGCCTCGGCTTCGATGCGCAGCACGTCACACACCACGGCATCGAGTCCTTCGTCATGAAGGATGAGAGGTAACTCGTAAATGTTGCGCGCATCCGCGGCGTTCACGACCGCGCGCTCGTCGACGTCGCACAGGTTCGAGATCTTGCGCTTCAGACTCTGACTCAACGGCTCTTCGCTTCGGCACACGATCACGTCGGGCTGAATGCCGCGGCTGCGCAACTCGGTGACCGAGTGCTGCGTCGGCTTGGTCTTCTGCTCCCCCGACGGTCCGATGAACGGCACGAGCGTCACGTGGATGTAACAGACGTTGTCGCGGCCGGCTTCCTTGCGGTACTGCCGAATCGCTTCGAGGAACGGGAGGATTTCGATGTCGCCGACCGTGCCACCCACTTCGGTGATGACGACGTCGACGTCTTCGGTGGCCAAGCGGCGAATACGGCGCTTGATCTCGTCGGTGATGTGCGGGATCACCTGCACGGTCTTGCCGAGGTAGTCACCGCGACGTTCGGCGGCGAGAACGGCCTGGTAGATGGAGCCCGTCGTCGCGTTCGAATTGCGTGAGAGGTTCTCGTCGATGAATCGCTCGTAGTGACCGAGGTCGAGGTCAGTTTCACCACCGTCGTCGGTGACGAAGACTTCGCCGTGTTCGAACGGATTCATGGTGCCCGGATCGACGTTGATGTACGGATCGAGCTTCTGCATCGTGACCTTCAGGCCACGCAGTTTGAGCAAACGGCCAAGCGACGAGGCGGTGAGACCTTTGCCGAGAGAACTCGCGACACCACCGGTCACGAAGATGTGCTTCGGCATGTCGACCTCCCGTTCGGATGCACCGATAACGGGAGATCACCATACCCGCACCCGACCCGACCGGACGACACTCCCCGGCCCCCTGATCAGGACGAACGTGACTTCTTGGCCGCGGCGAGGAGTTCTTGGGCGTGGCGGCGGGCAGCCGCGCTGTCGGGCTGGCCCGAGAGCATCCGGGCCACCTCGTCGACCCGCTCGGACCCGTCGACCAGGCGGGCCCGAGCCACGGTGGATTCGGCCCCACGGCGCGACACGAAGTCCTTTTCGATCACCACGTGGCGATCGGCCAGTGCCGCAACCTGAGCGAGGTGCGTGACCACCAGAACCTGATGCGAACGGCCGAGACGGGCCAGCGCTTCGGCCACCGCCGTCGCGGCGCGCCCACCGATACCGGCGTCGACTTCGTCGAACACGAGGATGGGCGGCCCGGCGGTGAGCACGAGGCGCAATGCCAACATCACGCGAGCCAATTCGCCACCGGACGCGATCTTGGCCAGCGGCCCTGGAGGTAGTCCCGGGTTGGCGACGAACTCGAAAACCACGTCGTCGCCGGGATCGTCACCACGAACGTCGACGGCGATGGATGCCTTGGGCAATGCCAGCTCGGCCAAGTGTGCGGTGACCGCCTCGGCCAGCCGTGACGCGGCGGCCCGGCGAGTGGCCGCGACCTTCTTGGCTGCCGACCGTTCGGACTT
>VERK01000353.1 GCA_018882725.1 Actinomycetota bacterium
AATCTCGATCTGTCGGGCTGGACCAACCGACGCGATACTGCCGGTGTCGAGAAGGCCAAGGCCGAGGTGCTCGAGATCTTCCCGATGCTCGCGGCGCGCCTCGACGAGCCGGCCGTCAACTTGTCGGGCGGTCAGCAGCAGATGCTCGCACTGGCGATGAGTTTCGTGATGCGACCCAAGGTGTTGCTCATCGACGAACTCTCGCTCGGACTCGCTCCGGTGGTGGTGGGGCAGATGCTTCCGATCGTGCAGCGCATGTCGAGCGACGGCGTCACCGTCGTGCTCGTTGAGCAGAGCGTCAACGTCGCACTCACGGTGGCCGAACGGGCCTACTTCCTCGAACGCGGCGAGATTCGATTCTCCGGACCCACCGCCGAACTGTTGCAACGCCCTGATGTTCTGCGCTCGGTGTTCTTGTCGGGCATGGCCGATGACACCGTCACCACCGATCGCGAACCGTCGTCCATCGGCGACGGAGTCGCTCTGCGTACGAACGGCGTGTCGGCGGGATTCGGCGGCATTCGGGCGGTCGACGGCGTGTCGATCGAGGTGCGCGAGCGTGAAATCGTCGGAGTGATCGGACCCAACGGTGCCGGTAAGACGACACTCTTCGATCTCATCTCCGGATACACGCCGCTCATCGACGGGACGATCGAAGTCGGAGGACGCGATGTCACCAGCGCGTCACCCAACGGTCGCGCCAGTGCAGGCCTCGGCCGTTCGTTCCAGGACGCGCGACTGTTTCCCGAACTCACCGTGCGCGAAACGTTGGCGGTGTCACTCGAACGCTGGGTAGGAATGCGCAGCGCGCTGGCAGCCGCGCTCTACCTACCTCCGGTGTTCGAGTCGGAAGACGCGGTACGAAAGCGCGTCGACGAATTGATCGATGTGCTCGGCCTGGGCGACTTCCAGCGCAAGGCCATCCGCGAGTTGTCGACAGGCACCCGACGCATCGTCGACCTGGCCTGCTTGGTGGCCCACCGACCCACCGTGATTCTTCTCGATGAACCCACGTCGGGGCTCGCGCAACGTGAAGTGGAAGCGTTGGCTCCGGTCGTGCGCCGTCTCCGTGACGAGATGGGTGCCGCGCTTCTCATCGTCGAACACGACATTCCGTTCGTCTCATCAGTCGCCGATCGACTGGTCG
>VERK01000354.1 GCA_018882725.1 Actinomycetota bacterium
CGCTGCCTGACGTGACACTGGTGATCGAGTCGGCCTGGCGCTGGGTCATCGAGCCCTACCCGGTTCGCAGCGTCGACGAACTCCCTGACGGATCGCTACGCGTTCGGCTCGTCGTCACCAATCGGCGCTGGCTCGAACGCCTGTTGGTTCGCTTGGGAACCCACGCTCGTGTCGAGACTCCGCTCGACCGGCGGGCCGTGGGCAAGGACATCGCCGAGGTGATGTTGATTCGCTACCGCATGACGTAGCGCATCAGATCGGCCTCGGTTGACACGCCGAGAGCCTCGAGCAGATGCGGCAGTACGCCGGCGGTCGCACGTGCGTCGTGCAAGGCGTGGTGGGCGCGCGGGAAGGGCACACCGAATTCCTCGCACAACGATGTGAGCTTGTGACTGCGCTGGGCGGTGCCGTCACGCCGTCGCGACAGCGCGAGGGTGCAGAGCGAGCCGACCCACGAGTACTCCACGCCGTGACGGCGGCCGGCGGCGCGCAGGAAACCCATGTCGAACGCAGCGTTGTGGGCCACAACCACGCAACCCGAGGTGAGTTCGGCCACTCGACGCACCGCCCACCTCTCGGAGTGCGCGAAGACGATCTGGCGGCGGGTAATGCCGTGGATGTGCGTCGGGCCGAGTGAACCGGTGAAACGACGATGCGGTCGAACGTACGACGACCATTCGCGCGACGGGACACTGGGAGCGTCGAGGAACACGATGGCCACTTGGAGGATCGCGTCGTGTTCGACGTCGAGGCCGGCCGTCTCGAGATCGAGGACGGCCAGGCGAGTCACGCTCGGTGACCCGGGGGAGTGAATCAGACCACGGCGCGCTGGCTACGGGCGCGCACTCCGATGGGAGCGGCCACAGTGAAGCCAGCCAGGTGACGCTCTTCTTCGGACTCGCCACCCCAGAAGCCGTACTCGCGATTGTCGCGGGCGAAGTTCTGGCAATCGGTGCTCACCGGACAAGTGCGGCACAACAAGCGAGCCTGGGCCTCGCGTCGAACGCGAGCCTGGGGACGTTCGGCCTTGGGCGGGAAGAACAGATGAGTGCGCCCCTTGCACACCGCGTCGTCCATCCAGTTGATGGACGGAATGATCTCCAGGATCAGGGACTCGAGTGCCGACATGGTGGCCGTCCTAACGG
>VERK01000175.1 GCA_018882725.1 Actinomycetota bacterium
GTTCCACGCAAGGCGGCGCGCGGAACACCTTGATCCTCGGCGTTGGCCACGTACAGCGCGAGAAGCCACGCGGCTGTGGCGTTGATGGTCATCGAGGTGTTCATCTGACCGGGCGGAATGCCATCGAGCAGAGTGCGCATGTGTCCGAGATGTGCGACCGGAACGCCGACCTTGCCGACTTCTCCCGATGCCATCGGCGAGTCGGGGTCGTAGCCGGTTTGTGTGGGTAAGTCGAAGGCGATGGAGAGCCCGGTCTGTCCTTTACTGAGATTCGTGCGGTACAGCTCGTTCGACGCCCTGGCCGTGGAGTGACCCGAGTAGGTCCGCATCAGCCACGGTTCGTCGCGGCGCACCGAGTCGGGTCGTTCAGCCATGGTTCTCAGTCTGTCGCCCATTCGCGGCGTTCACTGCCTCGGACAGCATTTCGAGGTAGCGCGGCCGGGGTACCGAGATGGCCCCGAGTGACGCCAGGTGAGGTGTCGACCACTGCACGTCGAACAACGAGAAGCCTCCGGCTCGTAACAAATCGATCAGAGCCACCAGCGCCACTTTCGACGCATCGGTCGCTCGGTGGAACATGCTCTCACCGGCGAAGAATCGCCCAACGCGCACGCCGTACACCCCACCCACGAGTTCATCGTCGCGCCAGACCTCGACACTGTGGGCGTACCCGAGTTGGTGGAGTCTCGAGTAGGCGACGATGAATTCGTCGTTGATCCAGCCGTGATCGCGGCGAGGGTCGCCGCACCCGCGCATCACTCCGACGAAGTCGTGATCGAGAGTCACTCGGAATCGTCGACAACTCTTCTCCAACGAACGTGACACATGGAAGCCGTCGAGCGGAAAGATTCCTCGCTCCTGTGGACTGAACCAGCCGAGACGCTTGCGTCCGATCGGCATCGGAAAGAGTCCGTGCGAGTACGCGTTGACGAGTGTGGCTGGATCGAGGTCGGCGCCCTCGGCGACGATGTCGTCGGGACCGAAGGGAACACGATCGAATTCCCACGCCGACGGGGGAAGAACTGCTTGCGCAGACGTGATGATTCGCAGGTTGTCGTCGTTGACGATTCCGGTGCGGTCGGGCGCAGTCACGACGAGTGTCTAGCGCACGACGATGTCGAGCCTGGTCGATCAGTAATCGAAGAAACCCGACTTGGTCTTGCGACCGAGTTTGCCGGCTTCGACGAGTCGGCGAAGTGTGGGTACGGCTTGGTAGTTCGGGTCCTTGAACTCGGCGTAGAGCGCGTCGAGGATGGCGAGCGAGGTGTCGAGGCCCACCAGGTCGAGCAGTGCGAACGGCCCCATCGGGAAGTTGCAGCCACCCTTCATGGCGATGTCGATGTCGGCCATGCTGGCCGTTCCCTTCTCCAGCATTCGCACGGCGTTGTTGAGATAGGGGAAGAGAAGCGCGTTCACGATGAATCCGGCGTGGTCCTGCACCTGCACCGGTTGCTTGCCCACCTGCTCGGCGAAGGCAGTGGCCCGGGCGATGGTGTCGTCGGATGCTGTCAGCGGACGGATGATCTCGACGAGCGACATGGTGGTGGCCGGATTGAAGAAGTGAATTCCGCACACCGACTCGGGACGGTTGGTGGTGGTGGCGATTTCCATCACCGACAGCGTCGATGTGTTGGTGGCCAATAGCGCATCCGGTCGGGCGATGCGATCGAGTTCGACGAAGAGCTCTTTCTTGGTGGTCATGTCTTCGACCACGCTCTCGATGATGAGGTCGCAGTCGGCCAAACCGTCGAGTTCGGTGACGACCGAGATGCGCGACTGGATCGCGCGTGCGTCGTCGTCAGTCAATTTGCCGCGCTCCACCTGCTTGGCGAGTCCCTTGGCTACACCGGCCAGCACCGCTTCGCCCGTGCTCGCTGCGCGCGTGCGCACGACCGCATCGATGCCGGCTCGGGCCGCCACTTCGGCCAGACCCGAACCCATGATTCCGGATCCCACGATGCCGACACGGGTGATGGGGGAGTGAGAGGTGGCCGAGGTGTTCACGATGCTCCGTTCTGTGTTGGGGTCACCATAGTTACCGCCGGGTAACAACGGCGATCCGGACGGTGGACCGACCCCGGGGCGTACAGTCGGGGCATGCCGGGAACCGTGGTTTTGCAGGGTGGAGGCCCGTTCAGCCTCCATGACGACCTCGACCGCCGCCTCCTCTCCGCGGTGGGGGCCGAGCGGGTGGTGGTCCTGCCCACCGCCGATGCTTTCGAGCGCCCGGAGGTGTTGATCGCGGCCGGCATGTCGTGGGCCGAGCGGCTCGAGATCGACATCGACGTCTTGATGGTGATGAGTCGCCCCGAAGCCATGGATGCGGGCGCGGCCGAAGTGGTTCGGTCGGCGCGGGCGGTGTGGTTGGTGGGTGACAACCCGATTCACCTGCGCAGCGTCGTCAAGGACACCCCGGTGTGGGAAGGGTTGTTGGCCGTGCTGTCGGCCGGCGGCGTGGTGGTGGGAGCCGGGCCGTCAGCGTCGGCTCTGTGCGACCCCATGATCGATCCGCGCGGTGGTGCGCTCGCGCTCGGACTCGGACTCGTGAAAGGCCTCGCGCTCGTGTCGCAGTCGGAGACCGTGACCGCCGATCGTCAGGCGCGAGCCCGCAAGTTGGCCAACGTTCCGTTGGTGTTCCTGCCGTCGTCGTCGGCTCTCCTGCGAACTGACTCGGGTTGGGAGAACATCGGCTCCCACGAGTTGGTCGGTGCTCTTCCGAACTGATCGTCGCGATGTCGGGAGTCGTACGCCTGGGTGTGATCGGCACCGGCATGATGGGCTGCGAACACATTCGCAACGTTGTCGCCCTCGATGGTGCCGAGATCACCGCGGTGAGCGATCCGCATCCACCATCGCTCGAATGGGCCCGCATGAACCTGGGCGACGTGCGCGTGGCCGAGTTCGCCGATCACCGTGATCTCCTGGCGTCGGGTCTCGTCGACGCCGTGATCGTGGCCTCACCCAACTTCACTCATGCCTCGGTGTTGAACGACGTGTACGCGACCGACTTGCCGGTACTGGTGGAGAAGCCGATGTGCACCACGATCGACGACTGCAGCGCGATCGTTCGTGCGGCCTCAGAACGTCGTGCGATCACGTGGGTGGGTCTCGAGTATCGCTACATGGCACCCATCGCCGCCCTGGTGTCACAGGTGAGGTCGGGGCGGATCGGAGACGTGAAGATGATCGCGATTCGCGAGCATCGCTTTCCGTTTTTGGTGAAGGTCGACAACTGGAACCGATTCAGTCGCAACACGGGAGGCACCCTGGTGGAGAAGTGCTGCCACTTCTTCGACCTGATGAATCTGGTTGCCGATTCGCGTCCTCGGCGCGTGATCGCCAGCGGAGGCCAGGACGTGAATCATCTCGACGAGGTGTACGACGGTGAGCGCTCCGACATTCTCGACAACGCGTTCGTGATCGTCGAGTACGACAACGGAATTCGCGCCAACCTAGATCTGTGCATGTTCGCCGAGGCATCCCGCAACGAGCAGGAACTCTCGGTGGTGGGTACGCTCGGAAAAGTCGAAGCCGCGGTTCCGGGCGACGGTTCGATCTGGGTGGGTGAGCGGTCCGATCGTTCACTGACGTCGGTCGCGGCCCCCATCGACGATCGAGTTGCGCACGTGGGCTTTCACTTCGGCGCGAGTTTCATCGAAGTGGCGCGCTTCTGCGACGCCGTTCGCAATGGAACCGGTGCGGACGTGGACGTGAACGCCGGACTGTGGTCGGTTGCCGTTGGTGTGGCGGCTCATCGATCGATCGACGAAGGTCGACCCGTGCTGATCGACGAACTCGGAGTGTGAGTCGCTCAGGCCTCGGTGACGGTGACCGAGATGATCTCGATCTTCTCCTTCGGCGGAACTCCGTTATTGGCCGGATTGCCGAGTGAGTCGAGAACGGCCACCACGTCGAGTCCTTCGGTGACCTTGCCGAACAACGTGTAGTTGGGCGGAAGCGCTGCACCGTCGGAGCCGGTGATCACGAAGAACTGGCTGCCGTTGGTATTGGGGCCCGAGTTGGCCATAGCGATCGAACCGATCTCGTACTCGCCGTCGGCGGGCAACTCGTCGGCGAACTGATATCCCGGTCCACCGGTTCCGGAGGCGGTGGGATCTCCGCACTGCACGACGAAGTTGGGGATGGCGCGGTGGCACTCGGTGCCATCGAAGTATTTGAAGCGAGCCAGGTTCACGAAGTTGTTCACCGTGCCAGGTGCCTTGGCCGGATCGAGTGCGATGGTGAACTCACCCTTGTTGGTGACGACCGTGGCGGTGTAGGTCTTGGTCGCGTCGATGCACAACTGCGGAGCGTCATCGAACGAGCGAGTTTGAGTGGCTGATCCGTCGGTGGGCGCGCACTCGCCGGTCCCGTACGTGAAGCCAGCCGGGGCAACGGTGGTGTCGGGCGCGCCTGAATCTCCGGGTGCCGCCGAGTCGACCGGTGCCGACGAATCGGCCGGTGGGAACAAGTCGGACGGAATCGTGTCGAGCGGTGACGGGGTGGTGGCTGTGTCGTCGTCGCCACCCGTGAGGAAGGCGATCAAGAAGACGAGAGCAAGAATGCCGACGACCGCCGCGGCGATCTTCAGCGAACGTCGCCTGGTTTGGCGGCGACGCTCGGCCTGAGCCTGCATCTGCCGACCCATCTCACGGTTCTGCTTCTTTCGTTCACGTTTTGCGGTGCCCACGAAGAAGAAAGGCTAGTAGCCTGCGGTCTCCGTGACCCTCATCGTTCAGAAGTTCGGAGGCACTTCCGTCGCCGATCCCGAGCGGATC
>VERK01000176.1 GCA_018882725.1 Actinomycetota bacterium
TTCTACACCTACAGCCGCTGAGTTATTCGCGCTCCATCGAGATCGCCATACCGGGCAGGTCGACCCACGGCTGCTTGTGAGCGCACCATGCCTCGACGGTCGGCTTCACCGACGACTTGTCGTCGAGGACTCCCGCCTTCACGGCGATGATGCCCGCCGACTTGGAGAGTTCCGACACGATCGGCGAACCGCACTTCGCGCAGAACTTGCGACGCACGTAGACGTCGTCATTGTTCTCGCCACGCTCTTCGTAGCAACCGAGAGTTCCATTGACCTTGAGCTGTGACTCGTGAGCCACCAGGTTCACCGAGAAGGCGCCCCCACTCTGACGCTGACACCGGTCGCAGTGACACACCGCAGTCGCGATGATGTCGCCGGTCAGTTCGAAGGTCACCGATTCACACAAACAACGTCCCGTGAGCATGGGCGGAGCATAGCCCTGTGTCGACCTCGCGTGGTTGGGAGGGTCAGGAGTCGAGGTGGGTGACTTGGGCCGGGGGGCGAGCCGGAGCATCGGGGGTGTCGCGGGCCCATCCCATGTAGAAGATGCCCACCACATGGGTGCCGGGTTCGAAGCCGACGAACTTGGACACGGCGTCGTTGGCTCCCTTCGGGCACGAACCCCAGTACGTGGCGATGCCGCGGGCGGTGGCGGCGAGCATCAGGTTCTGCGCAGCCGCGGCCACGGCGTCTCTGTTCTCGGCCGTACGTTCGGGGGAATCTCCGAGCATGCTGCCGATCACCAACACGTTTGGCGTGCGGGCGTACTTGGTGCGCGCTTTGTCGACCTTGGCCGCGTCGTCACCGTGGGCGGCCATCGCCTCGGCGATCACGGCTCCGAGCCGCAGTCGCGCGCCGCCCGTGATCGACACGAATCGCCAGGGCCACGTTCTCTTGTGATTGGGTGCCCACGTGGCCAACTCGCACAACTCGTCGACGATCGCGCGCTCGACCATGCGGTCGGTCTCGACCACCATCGTGGTTCGCCGTGCTCGAATCGCGTCGTCGACGTGCATGCCAGATGATTATCGCACCGCCTAGCCTGACTTCATGCGTCGTTCTCTCGCCACCATCGTGATCGCCGGTTTCGTGTTTGCATCGTGTGGGGGTGACGACACGACGTCCACCGTCGAGTCATCGCCGGTCACGACCGAGAGCCCGATCGCGTCGCCCACCGACCCCGCGGCGACCGCTCCACCCACCAGTTCGATCGAAGTCGACGTTCCCGAGAGCGGTACCCCCTCGTCCGAGACCGCATACGTCGAGGTCGATCTCGAAGACGGAGCGCCGGCCAGTGCATCAGTGGTGCTGGGCCAGGAGGTCACCATCGTGGTGACCGCTGACGACGAGCACGAGTTCCATCTCCATGGCTACGACCTCGAACTCACCGGAACCGAGGTGTCGTTCGAGTTCGTCGCCGACCGCGCGGGCGAGTTCGAACTCGAGACTCACGACACCGGCGAACTCGTTCTCACGCTCACCGTTGCTCCGGAGTGATCGTCAGCCCGGTCGGCAGGGCTGACCGCGCAACGAATTGCACGGGGCCACACCCGACGGAACCGCCAAGCCGCTGACGATCGGCAAGTAGAGGGTCGAGGGGTGGTCGGCGTCGTGACGGATGGTGACTTTCTCGCCAGCACTGATCGTGCGGAACGCCCACACGCCGCGGTTGCCACCGGGGGCGTCGACCGTCATGCGCAACCGTGATCCTTTCCGGAACGGGTGGGCCGCCGGGAAGAGTTCGACTCGAACCAATCGCGTCTCACCGGCCGCGAACGTCGAGCGATCGGATTCGAGGTGGCTGTGTTCGGGCAGTCGGTCGAGACCGTCGGCATCGTTCGAACTGCGGTGACTGGCGCGAAGCCATCCGCTCTGCACGTAGGTCTCGCTGCCGTCGGGACGCATTTCACTGATCGTCACCTCGAGGTCGGTGTCGTCGGCGCCGGTCACCTCGATCCAGAGAGCCGCGGTTCCGGCACCGACCACCACGAGGTCGTCCTTCAATGGTTCGGTGGTGAACACCGCGGCGGTTCCCTCCGGGTTGACCACCCAATCGAACGCGACGTCGGCGCGCCAGATACCCGATCCCGATCCGGTGTAGAAGGTCGGAGGAACTGCCTCGGGGTCGGAGACAAAGTCGGTCGAACCAGTCGAGGCAGTCGGGGCACCACCGAGAGAACCACTCGCTCCGAGTGCAAACGGAGTCATGACTGCACCGGGAATCGGCCAGGCGCCGAACGAAGCCGACCAGCGGGCCTGAGGTGAACGTGGTGTCGCGCCGTCGGCCGCACCTTGTTCGAACAGAACCACGATGGGATCTTCGGATTCGAACGCGGCCAACGCATCGTCGAACGACTGACCGGCGAAGCGATTGGTGGAATCGATGGCGGCGTCGGCTCCGAAGATTCCGCCGGCCAATGGACCGGCGATCACCGGGAGTGCCGACAGGTCAGGAACCTTCTTGGCGACGTAGAAGCTCAGGAACTCGGCGAAGCGCGGGAACACCGACGGGCTCAGCGATTCGGTGTGCAGACCGTTCAGCAATGTCGCGTACACGTGCGGAGACGACATGAACTTGTCGAGGAGGCGAGGAAAGCGGCCTCCCGTCTGTTCGTCCTGCCACGCGCCGGCAACGAACACCGGAACATCGATGTCGCCGACGATCAGGCTCGGGTTGATCTCGTCTCCGATTTCGGCGGAATAGAACGGGTTGGCATCGATTTCGGCTTCGAGGTCAGGGTTCTGCAGGCGCAGGTTCTGGTTCGCGGCGCACAGTGCGTCACCTTCGTCGGCCCGCTTCTTCGTCCACTCCTGGCCGTACGGAGCGGCCTCCTTCACTCGCTCACGAGTCCACTCGACTGCGAAACCGGTGTTGAGAATTCCGCCGGGGTAAAGCGTCGACCGGTAGCTGTCGTCGAGCACCGACAACGGCGTGATCGCCACGAGCGACGGCGGCTGCGTCGACGCCACGAACAACTGACTGATTCCTGGATACGAGATGCCGACCATGCCGACTTCGTTGTCGAGTACCCAACTCTGCGCGGCGATCGCCTCGATCGCGTCGTAGCCATCGAGGAGTTGAGCTTCTTCGAAGAATCGGTAGCTGCCGCCTGAGCAACCGGTGCCGCGCATGTTCACGCCGACGTACGCGTAGCCCAGCGTGTTGAACAGGAGCCCGAACGTCGTGTTGCTCGGGTCGCTCGGCGCGTATCCCGAGTACTCCACGACGGTGGGGTAGGGCCCGTTCTCGGCCGGGCCGGGCAGCATCACGTTGATCGAGAGAGTGGTGCCGTCACGGGTGAGCAGGTAACCGAAACCTGCACCGATCTTCTGATCGGAATAGAACGACTGATCGGGAACGGCATCGGGTCCATACACCGACACCACATCGCTCGCGGCTGAACCATCGGCCAACTCGACCGTGTAATCGCCAGCGTCGATACGGCGAAAGAGCAACGAGCCCAGTTCGTCGATCGTTCCTTGCGCCACTTGGCCGCCGCTCGCATCGAGAACCACGACATCGGTGCCGGCCTGTCCGCCGGTGATGGTGATTTGACGAGTACCGGGCGCGACTGTGAAGTCGACCGCCGCCTTGGCGGCCATGGTCGTGGACGACTCGGCCGACGGAGCCGACGTGGAGGACTCGTCCCCACCTCCGCAGGCTGCTGTCACCAGCAGAACGAACGAGAGTGCGATGGCCGAGGCGCGAGAAGACTTCATATCGGGCCGACCTTAGGGCTCCGGATCGGTCACAATGGAGACGTGGCCCGATTGACATCACCCGATCGTGACGTGATGATCAGCGATGTTGGGCGTTTGGTGAACGTCGAGTCACCGTCTCGCGACCTCGATGCGTTGCGGACGAGTGCTCACACCTTGTCCGACTTGCTCGTCGATCGCTTGGGCTCGGCCCCCACCGTCATCGAAGGCGCCAACGGCCCGCACGTCCACTGGACGGGAGGCGGGCGTCCGCGAGTTCTGATCGTCGGACATCACGACACGGTGTTTCCACTTGGCGCATTGGCGGCGCGGCCGTTCACGGTGTCGAACGGCAAGGCGACTGGCCCGGGTGTCTTCGACATGAAGGGCGGAATCGTCCAAGCCATTCACGGAGTCGCCGCCCTGGCCGACCGCAGCGGCGTGGAGATCTTGATCTCGGCCGACGAAGAAATCGGGTCGGGTTCGTCGCGCGATCTGATCGTCGAGCGAGCCCAGGAATGTGGTGCGGTGCTCGTGCTCGAACCGAGCGCTGATGGTGGAGCGTTGAAAACGGCACGCAAGGGCACCGGAACCTACGAACTCCTCGTGCGTGGACGCGCGGCGCACGCTGGTCTCGAACCTGAGAAGGGGATCAACGCGTTGATCGAGGCGTCGCACCAGGTCCTGCGCATCGCCGAGTTCGGCGACGCGTCCATCGGGACCACGGTCACGCCGACGGTGTCGTCGGTGGGTACGGCCGACAACGTGGTGCCGGCCGAGGCGCGTGTGCTCGTCGACTGCCGTGTGGAGAAGATCTCCGAATTCGATCGAGTCGACGCCTTGTTCCGCGCCCTGCGGCCAGTTCTCCCGGGCGCATCACTCGAAATACTCGGTGGGTTCAACCGACCGCCCATGCCCTCGAGTGCGTCGGCGTGGCTCTATCCGTTGGCCGAAGAAGTCGTTCGCGATCTCGGCTTGCCGCCCGTGGCCGGTGTCGCGGTTGGTGGTGGATCGGACGGCAACTTCACCGCGGCGGCCGGGGTCGCCACACTCGACGGGCTCGGAG
>VERK01000177.1 GCA_018882725.1 Actinomycetota bacterium
CATTCACGTCGAGCGAGCTCAACTTGCCCGGAACGTCGGGGGCCGGACCCGATGCGATGCGCACCGCTTCTTCCGGCGTTCGCGCGACCGCGGCGATCTGCCTGAATTGCGGCGCGACGAACCCCGACTCGACCACGTGATCGAGAGCGGCGAGCAACGGGCCGTAGAAGCCGGTGCCGTCGAGGAAAACGAGCGGCTTGGTGACGAGCCCCAGCTGATTCCAGGTGAGAATCTCGAACGCTTCGTCGAACGTCCCGAAGCCACCGGGCATCACGATGAATCCGGCAGCGAGTTCGGCCATACGGGCCTTGCGTTCGTGCATCGACTCGACGACGTCGAGCACGGGCAGACCGGTGTGTGCGGTCTCGGCTCGCACGAGATGCTCGGGGATGACCCCGTGAACGTGGCCGCCGGCCTCGAGCACCGCATCGGCCACGATGCCCATGAGCCCGATCCGGCCACCGCCGTACACCAGTCCGAAGCCGGCCCGGGCGATCTCGGTGCCCAGGAGCCGCGCCTCATCGGCGAACTCGGGCCGGGCTCCCGAACTCGAACCGCAGTAGACGCAGATGAGCCGGGACATGAATCCATGTTCCCACACAGCGGGCGGACGGCCCGGAGGTGACGCACGACCGGGTGGGCGATCGACCCCACCACTTCGGGGTGGTCGAAGGCCCACAAGTAGCGTTCTCGCCGATGAGCACCACCGTCGCCCCCGATCTCCCGACCGCTGCCGATGTGATCGATCTCGCATCGCGCGCGGTCGGCAAGGCCCTCCGTCATCTCTCCGAGATCGGCGGCCCCGACAAACACCAGGTGTTGGCGTACGACCTCGCGCACGCCGCGTCGGCCGTCGAGACCGCGCGTTCGCTTCTCGATTACGGCGCCAAGGGCAATCACGAAGGTCTCATCACGTGCGCGTACACCGCCGACATGGCTCACGATCTCATGGGCAAGTTCCTCGGTCGCGAATCGCTGTGGGGTCTCGAGCGTGGTGCGCTCGACTCGGCGTTGCCGTTCATCGGCACGTACCGCGACCCCGAGTTCGTGGCGTCGCTCGCCGACATTCAAGGTCCGCGACACCTCGACGAAGAGTTCGAGATGGTGCAAGACACCTTCCGTTCGTTCGCCGAGAAAGTGATCGCGCCACGCGCCGAACACGTGCACCGTTTCAACGAAGACGTTCCCGAAGAGATCATCAGTGGTCTCGCGGAAATGGGTGCGTTCGGTTTGTCGGTGCCGAGCGAGTACGGCGGATTCTCCGAAGGTGGCGAAGGTGAATACCTCGCCATGGTCGTGGCCACCGAAGAGCTGAGCCGCGGCTCGCTCGGAATCGGTGGCTCGCTCATCACGCGTCCCGAGATCCTCACGCGCGCGCTCGTGAAGGGTGGCACCGAGGCTCAGAAGCAGGAGTGGCTACCGAAGTTGGCCACCGCCGAAGTGATGGCTGCGGTCGCCGTGACCGAACCCGACTACGGCAGCGACGTGGCTGGTCTCAAGGTCACGGCCACGCCGGCCGAGGGCCCTGACGGTCAGCCCGGCTACGTCATCAACGGTGTGAAGACGTGGTGCACGTTCGCCGGACGCGCCGACGTGCTCATGCTGCTCGCTCGTACCAATCCCGATCGCTCGCTCACGCACAAGGGCCTGAGCCTCTTCATCGTGCCCAAGCCGCGTGGTGAGGCACACGGCTTCGAGTTCACGCAGAACGTTCGCGCCGACGGCTCGGTGGGCAAGATGGAAGGCCGCCCGATCGACACCATCGGTTACCGCGGTATGCACTCGTACGAGATCGCGCTCGACAACTGGTGGGTTCCGGCCACGAATCTCATCGGTGAAGAAGGAGGCCTGGGCAAGGGCTTCTACTACCAGATGGAAGGTTTCGAGAACGGCCGTCTGCAAACCGCAGCACGCGCGGTTGGTGTGATGCAGGCCGCGTACGAAGCCGCGTACGACCACGCGCACAACCGCAACGTGTTCGGCAACAACATCGCCGAGTACCAACTCACGAAGGTGAAGTTGGGTCGTATGGCGGTCCTCATTCAGGCCGGTCGCCAGTTCAGCTACCAGGTGTCGAAGTTGATGGCCAAGGGCGAAGGTGCCACCGAGGCGTCGATGGTGAAGGCGTACGTGTGCAAGGCCGCCGAGTGGGTCACCCGCGAGGCCATGCAGATCCACGGCGGCTATGGCTACGCCGAGGAATACAGCGTGAGCAGGTTGTTCGTGGATGCCCGTGTGTTGAGCATCTTCGAAGGAGCTGACGAGACCTTGTGTCTCAAGGTCATCGCCCGCCGCCTCGTTTCGTAACTCCTGACGCCGATCAGGACAGAACGATCACGGCGTAGTCGCCGTCGTCGAACGATTCGCCTTCCCAGTTCTTCCACGCGCTGACCAGAAACAGTCCGTTCACTTCGCCGTCGGCGATGAACTGCTGCGCGTGATACGACTCGTCGCGCGACTCTTGCGACCAACCGCACACGAGCAGCCCTCCGGGCGCGAGCAGCCGAGCCAGGTTGGCGACGATGCGCGGTTGCTCGCCGGGTCGGCAGAAGTTCGGAATGTTCCCGGCCATCACGATGACGTCGAACCTCGTCGACGAATCGAACGTGGCGAGATCGTGCGCGTGCCATTCGATATCGGGACGCTTCCGATGAGCGCGGTCGATCATGTCGGGGTCGAGATCGACCCCGATGACGTGATGGCCCCGATTGGTGAGTTCGATTCCGAGGCGACCCGTGCCGCAACCGGCGTCGAGAACCGTGAGATCGCGTCCGCCGAAGTGATCGCGCGCAAGACGGGAGACTGCATCGGCTTCACCGTGCACCGACTCGCCGCGCGCTGCCATCGATTCCCACCGCGCGTCGTACTTGTCGAGATCGACCGAACGCCGCCATTCGGCCCAGCGAGCCGACACGCCCTCCCCCGGTTCGCCACGCTCGGCTGAATTCGTCGTCATCGAGCGCTCAGACCAATTGGAGAAGTGAATTGAGGCGAAGAAACGACGCGCCCTCGTGGTCGTCGTACGGATCGAGCAATACCGGCAGCAATCCCGCGCTTCGCGAACCTTCCACGTCCATCGTCACACTGTCGCCCACGTACGCCACGCGCGATCGATCGATACCCGGCAACACCGCCAGTCCGAAGTCGAAAATGCGTGGATCGGGTTTGGCCACGCCCACCACATGACTGTCCACCACCACGCGCACCGGAACACCTGCGCCTTCGCCCACCTGACACACGCCCGAACGCGCCAACACTGATTCGATCTGACCCGTGGCGTTGCTCACCACGCCGATCGGCACACCGCGCTCGTGCAACGCACGCAACGCCTCCACGCTGTCGCGCAACGGGTGACGCCAGGTGTATGCGTTACGCGTGCGCCCGAGAACGATCGCAGCCTCCTCCTGATCGTGCACGGGAACACCCACCGACGCCACGTACTCCGCGTTGTACACCGACCAATCCGACTCAGGTGACCCGGCGCGTGACTTGGCGGCCATTCCGGCGTAGTGCGCACGGTGATACGCGTCGAGATCGGCGGTCGCCCCGTAGTACGCCAGCAAAGGAGCCAACACGTGCGGGTCGGGGATCACGAAGATCCCGCCGGCGTCGAACAGCACGGCGTCCACCTCGTGCCCGTGAATGACGATGGAACTAGCCACGCACCCAGGGTAGGGCGTACCCTCGCAGCGTGCGCAGTGCCCGTGACTTCTTCAAACCACTCGCCGTCGGAGCCCCCGAGCCCGTCCGCGAGATCCCCTTCCGTCCCAGCCGGATGATCCACTTCTTCCCGCCGTCCAACGAGAAGATGGTGTCGAAGCTCCCCGAGATCGTCCCGACCGTCGACATCCTCCTCGGCAACCTCGAAGACGGCGTTCCGGCCACCGACAAGGAAGCCGCGCGCGCCGGTCTGGTGAAAGTGGCCAAGACCGTTCCGATGGGTAGCACTCAACTCTGGACGCGCGTCAACAGTCTCGACTCACCGTGGGCTCTCGACGACCTGACTGCGATCGTCACCGAAGTCGGTGACAAGTTCGACGTGATCATGATCCCCAAAGTCGAGGGTCCCGAAGACATTCACTATGTCGATCGGTTGCTCGCTCAACTCGAAGCCAAGGCCGGTCTCAAGAAGCCGCTTCTCATTCACGCGATTCTCGAAACCGCGCGCGGGGTGGCCAACGTCGAAGAGATCTGCGGCGCGTCGCCGCGCATGCAGGGACTCTCGCTCGGGCCCGCCGACCTCGCGGCCAACCGCCGCATGAAGACCACCCGCGTGGGTGGCGGACATCCCGACTATCTCGTTCGCCAAGATCCCAATCCGTCCGACCCCGACGCGCCGCGCACGATCTTTCAACAAGATTTGTGGCACTACACGATGGCGCGCATGGTCGACGCCTGCGTGATGCACGGCATCCTCCCCTTCTACGGACCGTTCGGTGACATCAAGGACACCACCGCGTGCGAAGACCAGTTCCGTAACGCGTATCTGCTCGGTTGCGTCGGCGCGTGGTCGCTCCACCCGGTTCAGATCGACATCGCGCGCCGCGTGTTCAGCCCGCGTCCGAGCGACGTGGCCCACGCGATGCGCGTGATCGACGCCATGGGCGACGGCACCGGTGCCATCATGCTCGACGGCAAGATGGAAGACGACGCGTCGGTCAAGCAGTGCAAGGTGGTCGTGCAGTTGGCCCGCGAACTCGCCGCACGCGATCCCGAACTCGCCCAGTCCTACGG
>VERK01000355.1 GCA_018882725.1 Actinomycetota bacterium
ATCGTGGGGGAACCGCGTGTTCTTCTCCTCGACGACACGACGAGTGCACTCGATCCATCGACGGAATCCGCTGTCCTCGACGGTCTGCGTCGATCTCTCACCGGCACGACCGTCATCGCCGTTTCGTCGCGGCCGAGCTTGGTCTCCAACGCGGACACGGTGGTTTTCATCGATGGTGGTCGGATCGTCGACAGCGGTCGGCACGACGAGATCGCGGCTCGCACCGAGTCGTATTCCGTGTTGATGAGTGCGTACGAGAGTGATCGGGCATGAGGACCAGGTCATGAACGAGGCCGAGTTCACCCATGGTCCGGTCGCGACGATCGGCGCGGGCGTGCGGGCGGCACCCGCACTCAAGTCCGGACTGTCGCTGACACTCGTGCTCGCCCTGATCGGATCGGCTGGACGCGTCGTCGGGCCAGTTGTCGTCCAGCAGGCGATCGACCGCGGAATGGACATCGAAGGTGGCCTCGACGTCGACACGTCATTCATCAGCCGATTGTGTCTCGTTGGCTTGGCGTGTTTGCTGGTGACGGGTCTGGCCCAACGAGCCGCGGTCAAGCGATTGGGTCATCGCAGCGAGGAAGCGCTCTTCGGGTTACGTTCGCGTCTCTTCGAGCACGTCCACCGGTTGAGTCTGGAAGACCACAACGACGAGCGCCGGGGTGCGTTGGTGGCGCGAGTGACCTCCGATGTGGAGACCCTGTCGCAGTTCTTCTCGTGGGGTGGATTCGCCTTCATTCTGAACGGTGCGCTCACCCTTGTCGTCTCCGCTGTGATGTTGTCGTACGACTGGATCCTGGCTGTCACTGCGATCGTCGTGTCGGCTCCTCTGTATCTGGTGCTACGGCGAGTGCAGCGCCGGCTGGTCGCCGCGTACGACGCGGTGCGAGCAGCGAACGGTCGGGTGCTGGGAACCGCCGGTGAGATCATCAACGGCGCCGAGACGCTCTTCGCGTATCGCAGTGGACCGGAATTCGCCGGGCGAGTCGCCGAGGCAACCGCGGAGCGTCGCCGAGCGCAGACTCGCGCGTCTCTGATCGGGGCGTTCTTGTTCCCGAGTGGTGAAGTGTTCGGTACCTTGGCGATCTCGGCGGTGGTGATCGTCGGAGTGTGGCGCGGGGAAGCCGGTGG
>VERK01000178.1 GCA_018882725.1 Actinomycetota bacterium
CCGCCACCGCCACCATCAACTACACGAGCGGCACCACTGCTCGCCCCAAGGGAGTGCAACTCACTCATCGCAATCTTTGGCTGAACGCCGCCACATTCGGCTGGCAGATGGGTGTGAACGATCGCGACGTGTACCTGCACACACTCCCCCAATTCCACTGCAACGGCTGGGGGATGGTGTACGCGGTCACCGGCATGGGCGGACGCCACATCATTCTGCGCAAAGTCGACGGAGCCGAGATCCTGCGTCGTATCGACACGCACGGTGTCACGATGTTGTGTGGCGCGCCGGCCGTCGTGAACGCCGTACTCGACGCCGCCGCCAACTGGAACGGTCCGATCCCCGGTCGTGATCGCGTTCGCATGGTCGTGGCCGGAGCGCCCCCGCCCACTCGAACCATCGAACGCATGGAGACCGAACTGGGTTGGGAGTTCGTGCAGTTGTACGGACTCACCGAGACGTCGCCGTTCCTCACCATGAACCGCACCCGTTCGGAGTTCGACTCGCTCACACCTGCCGAACGCGCCCAACGGTTGTCGCGCGCCGGTGCGCCCGCGCTCGGAGTCGAACTGCGCACGTCACCGCAAGGCGAGGTCCTCGCCCGAGGCAACGTGATCATGGAGGGCTACTGGAACCAACCCGAGGCCACCAACGACGCGATCCACGCGGCGGCTGACGATCCGAACGGCCCGGCGTGGTTCCACACCGGCGACGGTGGCGGTATCGATGACGAGGGATACGTCACCATCAGCGATCGCAAGAAGGACGTGATCATCTCGGGAGGCGAGAACGTGTCGTCCATCGAAGTGGAAGACGCCATCTTCAGCCATCCCGACGTGTCCGAGGTGGCTGTGATCGGGGTGCCCGACGAGAAGTGGGGAGAACTGGTGCTCGCTCTCGTCGTGAAGTCAGCCGGTTCGACCCTCAGTGAAGACGACGTCATCGCGTACGCGAAGACCAAGTTGGCCGGTTACAAGTGTCCGAAGCGCGTGGAATTCCGTGACGCCCTGGCGCGCACGGCCACCGGCAAGCTGCAGAAGTTCAAACTGCGCGAGCCCTACTGGGCCAACCAGACGCGACAGGTGAACTGACTCAGTCGATTCCGCGCAGGCCGACCGAGGTCGACACCTGCTCGAGATACCACTGATACGTCGAGCGAATACCCGAGTCGAGGTCGTACGACGGTGACCAACCCAAGTTGCGCAGGCGGCTGACGTCGAGCACCTTGCGCGGCATACCGTCGGGCTTCGACGTGTCGAACACCAACTGGGCGTCGGGGTGCACGACATCGCGGACCTTCTCGGCCAATTCGCGAATGCTCAGGTCGACTCCGGTACCCACGTTGATGTGCGAATCGTCGCTGTAGTTCTCCATCAAGAACACACACGCGTCGGCCAGATCGTCGACGTGCAGGAATTCGCGCATCGGGCTGCCCGTACCCCAGATTTCGACGTCGAAACGACCGGCTTGGCGAGCGTCGTGGAACTTGCGGATGAGGGCTGGCAGCACATGACTGGACGCGAGATCGAAGTTGTCGTTCGGTCCGTACAAGTTGGTGGGCATGGCCGAGATGAAATCGGATCCGTACTGACGACGGTAGGCCTGACACAACTTGATACCGGCGATCTTGGCGATGGCGTACCACTCGTTGGTGGGTTCGAGCGGGCCGGTGAGCAACTGCTCTTCGGTGATCGGTTGCGTGGCGTGGCGCGGGTAGATGCACGAACTGCCGAGATACAGCAACTTGGTGACTCCACTCAAATGACTCGCGTGCACGACTGTGCCGTGGATCATCAAGTTGTCGTAGATGAATTCGGCCGGACGCGTGCTGTTGGCGAGGATTCCACCCACCGTGCCCGCCACCAAGAACACGTAGTCGGGGCGGTTGGCCTCGAACCACGTGTTGACCGCACCCTGGTCGCGCAGATCGAGTTCGCGCCGCGTCGCGGTGAGCACCTTGGTGTGGCCAGCGGCCTCGAGGCGTCGCACCACCGCACTACCCACCAGTCCGGTGTGGCCGGCCACGTAGACGCGGGCGTCCTTCGGTAACGGATTCAGCACGATCGGCTCCCGCGTCTCATCGCGCCCAGGGTACCGACACGTGGCCGACCGAACCGGTCAGAGCCTGCTCAGTCCACCAGAGCCTGGTGCAGCAACTGCTTCAACTGGCTGCGAATCGGATACGTGCTCGACGGCATCAACTGCGTCATGAACGTGAGCGTGAGGTCCTCCACCGGATCGACCATGAACCACGTGCTGGCTGCACCACCCCACCCGAAATCGCCCACCGAGCCCGGCGACTTGTTCGCCACCGGATCGAGCGTGACGCTCACACCGAGGCCGAAGCCGACGCCATCGAACGTCGTCTCGGCGAAGAGTGGACGGCCGTATTCGGTCAGGCTGGCGTTACCGGGAAGATGATTGCTCGCCATGTACTGCACGGTTCGCGGCGACAAGATGCGCTGGCCGCCGAACTCGCCGCCGCGTCGAAGCATCTCGGCGAAGCGAACGTAGTCGGGCATGGTCGACACCAGACCCCCACCACCGCCGTCGAACGACGGCTCGCTGCGCGTTCCGCGATCGGCGCCGTCGGCCCGTACCGCCTCACGCTTGCCCGGCATCTTCGTGTACAGCGCACTGAGTCGGTCGGCTTTGTCGGGCGGACACCAGAACGCGGTGTCGGTCATGCCGAGCGGCTCGAAGATGCGCTGACGCAAGAACTCACCGAGACGTTGTCCGCTGATCACTTCCACCACTCGACCGAGCACGTCGATCGACGTGGAGTAGTTCCATTCGGAGCCGGGTTGGAACAACAACGGTTGCTTCGCGAGCAACGAGCACACCCCAGCCAGATCGAGATCGCGCGGGAATCCCCACTCCATGCCAGCGCGTCGATAGATCTCGTCGACCGGATGCGAATACATGAATCCGTACGTGAGTCCGGCGGTGTGCGTGAACAGATGCCACATCAGCATGGGTTCGGTCTGCGGTTCGAGAATGGGGTTCACGAACGTTCCACCCCGCCACACTTTCGATTCCGCGAACTCGGGGATGAACTTCGACACGCGATCGTTGAGTTCGAAGCGTCCCTCTTCCCACAACATCAACGCGGCTACCGCGGTGATGGGCTTGGTCATCGAGAAGATGCGCCAGATGGTGTCGTCGGAAACCGGGCGACTTTCCTCACGATCGGCGAAGCCACAACGCGACGAATGCGCCACCTTGCCATCGCGGGCAATCACCACCTGCCAGCCGGCCAGGCGGCCCTCGTCGACGTAACGCGTGAAGTGAGCGTCGAGGCGCGCGAGGCGCTCGGGCGACAGACCGACTTCACCGGGACTCACCAAAGGCAGACCGTGATTCATGTCGCCACGTTAGGCACGAGAAATACAACGACCCGTCGGCGAGCCGGAGCTCGAGCCTTCGGGTCGTTGCGCCGCTGGCGGGTGCGGCAGTCGAAACTTAGTGAGAGGTCAACGGAGGGCAATCCTCCGCACCGGGAAAGTTTTCTACAATCTCGCGCTTTTCCGTAAGAAATTTCGTTCGACGGTCACGTCGACTGGCCGTCGATCTCCGCGCGCACCGCGTCCATGTCGAGGGCCTTGGCCTTATCGACCAGATCGCTGAGCGCGTGCTCGGGCAACGCGCCGGCCTGGTTGTAGAGCAAGATGCCGTCGCGGAAGATCATGAGGGTCGGAATCGACTGGATACCGAACTCGGCCGCGATCGCCTGCTCGGCTTCGGTGTCGACCTTGCCGAAGGTCGCATCGGGATGAGCCGAGGCCACCTTCTCGAACACGGGAGCGAAGGCCCGACACGGTCCGCACCAGGCAGCCCAGAAATCGACGAGAACCAGACCGTCACCAGAGACGGTGGACTCGAAGTTGGCCGAGGTGAGTTCGACGGCGGTGCCCATGAGCGGTGCCTCCTTGGTGGCAGACCCGAGGAGTCACGGCGACGACTCGGACTGCCAAGACAACCACGCGGGCTCGCGATTCATTCCCACCGAGGCCGACCCGGTTGTGGGGCCCCTGTGTTACATCCGTCACTTGAGGGGAGAAATACCCCTGGACAATGGACACGTACCCCCCATGTTTGTATTGTCCAACCGCTTTATCCGCTCCGTTCTGCTGGCCGGCGCCAGCAGGGAGACATCCGGGGAGGTCAGACCGATGAATACCCAGACCGCCGAGGCCCGCACCCTCACCATCGATCTCACGGAACCCCGCTACCCCGGTAAAGGCATCGGCTACGACTGGCGCTCGCTGGTCGCGGCCGCCGAGGCTGCTTCGCTCGACGACGAGCTGGCCCGCCTCGACTCGGTTCCCGTCGACTGACGACGCGCGTTCCCCGAACTCGATCCGTTTCGTTCCACGTCTTTTCGGTGCGGCACCGCGCCGGTCCGTTGCGCGCCCACGGACCGGTCGGTAGGGTCAGCCCCGTGACGAACCTGTTGGGTCTCCTTCTTATGTAGGGCGAGCGCCCCATATCGCGTTCGCCGAAGCCCCGTGCGCACCAGCGCCGGGGTTTTTTGTTTGTCCCAGCGGCCGTCACCCCACGAAAGGCGAGACCATGAATCGACACACGCAGTTCGAGAACAAGGCACCGGGGCGCATGCCCTTCCAGAAGTACACCCCGAACATCCCCCTCGTGCTCCACGATCGCACCTGGCCCAACACGGTC
>VERK01000356.1 GCA_018882725.1 Actinomycetota bacterium
TTGCACCGCTGGCCACGTCCCTCTGGGTCGCTGTCTGCACAGCGGACTTCACAGAGAGATCCCCCACTTGGCCCCCGCCACTACTTCCATGTCCTTCGCCGACCTCGGCGTACCCAACGAGCTGTGCCGACTTCTGGCCGCCGATGGCATCAACGAACCGTTCCCCATCCAGTCGTCCACACTCCCCGACACACTCGCGGGACGTGACGTCCTCGGCCGCGGCCGCACCGGTTCGGGCAAGACGTTGGCCTTCGGCTTAGCCGTCATCGGCCGACTCGTCGCCAATCCGCAGAAGCGCATTCCCGGTCGTCCGCGCGCCATCATCCTGGCTCCCACTCGCGAACTCGCCCTCCAGATCGACCGCACGATCGCTCCGCTGGCCAAGGCCATGCGTCTGTACACGACCACCGTGTTCGGTGGCGTGGGTCAAGGCCCACAGGTCGATGCGTTGCGTCGCGGTGTCGACATCGTGATCGCCTGTCCCGGTCGTCTCGAAGACTTGATCGAACAGCGCCATTGCCGACTCGACCGCGTTCAGGTGAGCGTTCTCGACGAGGCCGATCACATGGCCGACCTCGGCTTCCTTCCTGGCGTGAAGCGGCTTCTCGATCAGGTACCGAATGACGCACAGCACATGTTGTTCTCAGCCACGCTCGACAACGGTGTCGCCGTCCTCGTGAAGCGCTACTTGCACGATCCGGTTACCCACTCGGTCGACTCCGAGCAGTCGCCGGTGTCGACCATGACACACCACGTATTGCACCTCGGCGACGGTGATCGCTTGCCGGTGATCATCGATCTCGCATCGGCTCCCGGCCGAACGATCTTCTTCACGCGCACGAAGCATCGCGCCAAGCAGCTCACTCGCACCCTCAACACCAACGGCGTGGCCGCGGTCGAGATGCACGGAAACCTCTCGCAGTCGGCCCGAACCCGCAATCTGAGCGCCTTCTCCGACGGCAGTGTCACAGCGCTGGTCGCCACCGACATCGCGGCGCGCGGCATTCACGTCGACGACGTTGCGCTCGTGGTTCATGCCGATCCGCCGATCGAGCACAAGGCGTACCTCCACCGCAGCGGCCGCACGGCGCGCGCCGGAAACGACGGTGTGG